>CALZAJ010000207.1 GCA_945613785.1 uncultured Verrucomicrobiota bacterium
CTGCTCGCTCTCGACCTGGCGGACGAACCGGTCCGTCAGACGCCGCTCGACCTGCGCCGGCACCTCGCGGGCGCGGACGGACGGGAACACGCCCCAGGCCTTCGTCGGCACGAGGCCGCGGTTGTGGTCGGCGACGTTCGCCTCAAGCTTCCGCACCAGCTCCTGCGCAAGCCGTGCAGGCGCGCCGGACTCGGTGCGCGCCCGACGCAGGTACTCGCCCTGACGGTTGCGCTCCTCCCAGCCGCTCGCGATGATCGGCGCGACCAGTTCCTCCGAGACATACCGGCGGTTCTCCTCGAAGACCGCGGTCTTCTGCTCGGCAAGGACGCGTTCGGTCATCTCGCGCCGCAGGTCGACCTCGTCCTTCGACTCGAACTCCTCCTCGCTCGGACGCGTCGTGGCCGCGAGCGTCTTCGCCTGCTCGGCGACCGCGGTCTTTCGGGCGGACTCGAATGCGGGCGCAAAACCGGCGCGCAGCGCCTCGAGGTCGCGGTCGCTCAGGCGCAGGACGAAGGCGTCGTCCAGTCCGAGTCGGCGGCGGATGGCCGTCGCCTCCGCGAGGAAAGTGCTGTCAAACGACTTCTCGAAGAGATCGCGGCAATAGCCTTCGGCCGCCCGACGGGACGCGCAGGCGTCGGGATTGTCCAGCATGGCCTTCGCGAGCGCGTCGGCATCCGGTCCTCGGCGGACCATCTCGGCCGCAAAGCGTGCGGCCGAAATCCGAGCCGCGCCCTCCGCGGCCGTCCGGTCGAACTCGGCATTGCCGGCGCTCAGCGCGGCCGCCAGCAGAAGAACAGGCACCGTCATGGCAAAACCTCCCCACCGATCGCCTCCTTGACAAGCTCCAGCGACTTCCTCTTGATCAGGTCCGCGAGCGCGCCCGCATCGGCCGCCTCGCCAAGGCCCTCGGGATTTTCGATCAGCGCGAACTGCAGCCGCGTCGCAAGCGCGCGCTGGACGCCGCGCGTGTCAAGGCGGACCGTCTCGATGCGCTCGTCAATCGCCGCATCCAGCCAGGTCTTTTCGTCCGCCGTCAGGTTGCGGTTCAGAAGGTCGGCGGCGGACAGCACCTCCGTGCGCCAGCTGTCGCGCAACGTCGCGGGATTGGCATAGTCGGACGCCGCCGCCGCGCTGCCGGCCGAAAAGGCGGACTTCGCCGCCGGCGACAGCGCGAGCCGTCCGTCCTTCACGTGCTCGTCCGCGTCAAACACGCGCGAACCGTCAGTCCCCTGCGTCATCAGGGCGTTGAGTCCGTAACGGATCCGGTGGTCCTCGACCACCTTGTCCAGCGCCAGCACGAGCTTCTGGCGGTTGAGGTCGAGCATCTGCTCCTCCTGCACCTTCTTCGCGGAGGCGACAAAGATGAAGTAGGCGATCATGAAGATCATCAGGAGCGCGAAGACGACCTGCAGGAGAAGTCCCTGAAGGTCGTCGGTGGACGCCCCCTGGGGCCGTCCGCCGCCGGTCATCCGCAGAAGCGCCTTCTTGTCGGCTTCGGTCATCGGCGGAACTCCTTACCGCAGGGCGTCGGCGACGGCGCCGAGTTTCTTGACGACGCGGTCGGCCCGCTCCTGTTCCGCATCCGCGCGCGAACGCTCTTCGTCGGCGCGCTTCTCCAGCTCGGCGATCCGGCGCAGGAAGAATTCGTGATATTCCTTCTGGCGCGCCTCGAACGCAGCCTCGTAGGCCGACATCCGCTTCTCGAACGCCGCATCCGCCGCCTTCTGGCGGGCCTCGGCGGACGACGCGTAGTCCGCCTGGCGCGCGGCCTGCGCGGATTCGTAGGACGCGAGCCGCTTTTGCGCGGCGTCCTCATAGGCCTGGAACCGCGCCTCGAACGCCTTTTCGAAGTCCTCCTGACGCTTCCGGAACGCGGCATCGGCCTCCTCCTGGCGCTTCTGGAACGCGGCATCCGCCGCCTTCTGCCGGGCGTCGAAGGCATCGGACGCCTCGCCGAGGCGCACGACGAGCCGCTCGACGGCCGCCGAAAGATCGCCCGTATCCGTTTCCGCCAGCTCGGCCTCCTTGAGAAGCCGCTGGAAATAGGGACGGACGAGAGGACGGTCGATCATGAACACCCAGACGACCGCGGTGAGGGTCGAGAAGAGCGCCGTGTGCAGGCACTGCATCAGGTCGGCCATCGAAACCGTGTCGAGCTTGAAGTAGCCGATCACGATGATGCCCCACAGCGTACCGAACAGGCCCAACGCGACATTCAGCTGGTCAGACCCCCTGAAGAACGGAAAGTCGTCCGCCTGCGCCCGCCGTCCGCGCAGCATGCGATAGAGCGACACGGTGAGACAGACGCACCCGAGCGCGGGAATCAGCGTTGTCACGGCCGAATAGTCAACCGCCGTCCAATCGAGCCAAGAGACGAATCCGGAGGCCTTCGCCGCGAACCGGGACGAATCGCCCTCAGCCGCCAAAAAGGCCCGCCACCAATTGACGATGGCCGCCAGGTTGTTGACGAACGCCAGCACGCAGACTGACGACGCCACAACGGCGACCCCGAATAGAGTACCGAGGTTCCGCTTCATACATGTCAATTATACCAAAAAGATCAGTCAGTCGAAACCGAGGACATGGCGCATCGTGTAGATGCCCGCGGGCTTGCCCTTCGCCCACTTGAGCGCCTGCAGCGCGCCGGCGGCAAACGCGGCGCTGGGCTGAGAAGGGTCTGAACTTATTGACACAGTTTCACCGATACAGCGGATCATCTCCGTTCATATTTCGACACTACCCTCCGCTTCCATATGTCCATTACATTGATAACCCTTGGCATCTTCAACACGTGCAACTATCATCCGATGTTTCTCATAATCCCCCGTTAGAAGATTTGGGGGCAGTGCGACACTCCAAAAAAACGACTCTCCCGTGGGGATCAAAAGAAGCATCAAAACGATCCCCTGCGATGCCAACGCTATTGCCAATCTTGGATTGGTCGTCTCGTCATCGTCTCCTCTAATGTTCTTCGTTCCTTTCAGAATTCTGGGGACAGACCCCACCACTTTGGGCGATATGTTCGCGAAATGTCGTCTTCTCTGTCATTTTCTTCTGCTGCGATTGATGGAGAGAATTATAGCACAGGATCAAGGCCTGTGGTGAGGTGGTCTAGACTACTTTTCACGGGGCGGGGTTTGTCCCCCGGTTTCTGGTCCCTTTTGGTCCGCCGGCCAGGGCATCGGCGTATTCCCGCCGACCCGCGGCG
>CALZAJ010000208.1 GCA_945613785.1 uncultured Verrucomicrobiota bacterium
CCCTTGCCGTTTCGCTTGACGCGCGCTGTCCTTGCCATGATGTCTGCCTCCTGTTCAATCATTCCGCGGATATCGCGGAAAACGAGGCCATTATGGCAGATTACGAGAAAAGAAGTGTCCGTTGAATGTCCGTTGAACGTCCTTTTTTTCGGACACTTCTTTTGGGGTCCGGCGGGGTCTGTCCCCAGCAAGTGAGGGGTCTGTCCCCAGTATGTGGGTATGTGAGTGGTCTGTCCCCTTCATTGTGCGAACTTGAAGTTGCCAGCAGGTCGGCGTCACCACCACGGTCGTTGTACGCGTGGGGACAGACCCCTGCCATGGTCGCAACGTGGCAACGCTGAGAGGCAGAAGATCAGAGGCCCAGCAAACGGCAGGCGTTTCCAGAGAAGAGAGCGTCCCAATCGGCTGGATCGCGGAACTCTCGGACCCACCGGATCGACTCCGAGTAGACGTTCCACGGGAAGTCCGTCGCAAAGAGAATCCGGTCCGTCGGCCAGGAGTTCAGAAGTCGCAGCTGCTCGTCGCGGCAGAAGTCGCGCGCAAGGGCCGAGGTGTCAATGTAGCAGCCAAGTTCCAGGAGCTCATCCGTCGCATGCGGCCCATAGCCCGAACAGCCGCCGAGATGGGCGGCGACAAAGGTAAGGCCAGGGACATTCCGCAGGAGCGTCGCAACTTCCTTCGGACCACACGCGTCGAAGCGCGTCGGATAACCGAGATCAAGTCCGCAATGACATTCGACGACGAGTCCGAGATCCGCGATCTTGCGGAACATGGGCCAGCGCGCGGGATCATCCAGGAGGAAGTCCTGGTAGTAGGGGTGAAACTTGATGCCCTTGAAGCCCTTCGCCGCAATCTCCTCGAGATGCGCCATCAGTTCGGGGTCATCCGGATGGACGGACGGGAACGGAATCAACTTGCGCTGGGCGCGCTCCCCAAGCTCACCCGCACGGATCGCCTCGGCCGTACGCATCAGAACGCCGAACTGGGTGGGTTTCGTGGCAATCTGACAGAGGACGGCCTTGTCGATGCCCGCGTGGTCCATGTGGTCCAAATGGTTCGACAAGGTGCCGTCCGCGCAGGCCGTGGCCCGCCCTTCCAGGGCCCGACACATCCCGGCGATCGCGCGCGGCGCGATCACGTCCGGGAAGTTATGGGAATGGAAGTCGATGATCATGGGGTCTGCCCCGCCGAAGTCGGCGGGGTTACTTGAGCATGAGGTCCGCGAGCAGCTTGGTGAAGCGCGCACCGTCAGTGACGGGCGAACCTTCGGCGATGAGAGCCGAATCGTAGAGAAGCGCGACGGCATCGGCCTGTTCGTCACCCGTGAGACCCGCGATCTTCTTCACCAGCGGATGCTCCGCGTTGAGCTCGAGGATGCGTTTCTCGTCCGGGACCTCCTGCTTCATCGCCTTCATCATGCGGACCATCGACGGCGGCATCGCGTATTCCTTCGCGACGAGACAGCACGGGGAGTCCGTCAGGCGGGTCGAGACGCGGACATCCGAAACCTGAGCCTCAAGCGCCTTCTTCACCGTTTCGATGAACGGCTTGAGTTCGCCCGCGGCCTTCTCGTTCGCCTCCTTCTCGGCCTTCTGTTCGGCTTCGCTGCCGAACTGGACGTCTCCCTTCGCGATGTCGACGAACTTCTTGCCGTCGAACTCGCGGAGCGACTCGGTGAGATACTCGTCGACGGGATCGCAGAAGAGGAGGACGTCGCAGCCGTGCTTGCGGGCCTTCTCGAGCTGCGGGGCGCGACGGGCATCCTCTTCGCGCTCGGCGCAGATGTAGTAGATGTCCTTCTGGTCCGAAGGCATGTCCTTGACGTAGTCCTCGAGGAAGATGCGCTTGCCGGCGTCGCTGCGGGCCGTCGGATACTTCAGGAGCTTCTTGATGCGGTCGGCATGCTCCCAGTCCGTATGCACGCCCTCCTTCAGCACCGCGCCGAACGACGCGAAGAACTCCTCGTACTTCTCGCCCTTCTTCTTCATGTCCTCGTGGGTAGAGAGGATCTTCGAGGTGACGGCCGACTTGATCTTCGCGATGACAGCATCGTCCTGCAGCATTTCGCGCGAGACATTGAGCGGCAGGTCGGACGAGTCAACCACGCCTTTCACGAAGCGGAGCCACGACGGTAGCAGCATCTCGATGTCGTCGCCGATGAAGACGTTGCGGACATAGAGGGAGAGTCCGCGCTTCTGGTTCGGCATGAAGAGGTCCATCGACGCCTTCTTCGGCAGGAAGAGGAGCGCCTTGAACTCGACAGCGCCTTCGCCGGAGAACGGGATCGTCTCGGCAGGACCCTCGTAGTCGTGCGTGAGGTGCTTGTAGAACTCCTCGTACTCCTCCGGCTTGACGTCCTTCTTCGCGCGCTTCCAGAGGGCGACCATGGTGTTCAGGGGCTTCTGCTCACGCGCCTCACGCGCCTTCTTGTCCTCGTCCTTCTCGTCCGCCGGCACATCGACCGTGCGGAAGGTGACGGGATAGGCGATGAAGTCGGAGTACTTCTTCACGAGGTCGGAGACGCGCCAGTAATCGAGGTACTCGGCCTGGTCCTCGCGGAAGTGCAGCATGATCGACGTGCCGAAGTCATCGCGCGCGGCATCCGCGATCGTATAGCTGCCGCTCATGTCGGACTCCCACATGAACGCCGCGGACGTGCCGCGCTTCTTCGTGACGACACGGACCTTGTCCGCCACCATGAACGCCGCGTAGAAGCCGACGCCGAACTGACCGATCAACTCGGGCAGAGCCTCACCGCCCTTCTCCTTCAGCGCCTTGCGGAACGCCTTGGTGCCGGAGCTTGCGATGGTGCCGAGGTTCTTCTCGAGATCCGCCGCGTCCATGCCGATGCCGTTGTCCGTGATCATCATCGTCTTCGCGGACTTGTCGACGGCGATCTCGATGCCCCAGGTCGGATTGTCCGCGACAAGCTCCTTCTCCGTGAGCCCGAGATACTTCGCGCGGTCGATTGCGTCCGACGCGTTGGAGATGAGCTCACGCAGGAAGATCTCCTTCTTCGAGTAAAGGGAATTCACCACGAGATCGAGCATTTCCGCGATCTCGGCCTTGAACTGATTTGTCTTCGTTTCCATAGTGCGCATATTATAGCACAGGGAAACGCGAATGGTGCGTGTGCGGGAAACAAAGGGTGTGATTTTTCCGTGTAACATCCACTCCCCTTTAAGGATTTCAAAATTC
>CALZAJ010000209.1 GCA_945613785.1 uncultured Verrucomicrobiota bacterium
TCGCGCACGGCGGCGAAAAGTTCCATACGACAGACGACCATTTCCTCAACTGGCTTGAAGCGGTAGCTCGCGAAGATCCGCAGTACACGGTCTGCGACGCCGAGGGGGCGCACAAGTCAACCGCGTTCTGTTCGCTTGGTCGCATGTGCATGGAGCTTGGCCGCGGCAAGAAGGACGGCGCGACGCTCGCGTGGGATGCGAAGAAGGAGATCTCGGGCAATGCCGAGGCGGACAAGATGCTCGCCCCGTTCGCCCGTGGCAAGTACGATTTGCGCTATCCGCTCGCCGACGCGCGACTGGACTACGAGAAGATGATCAAACCGATGATTTGACCCTGAGGGGCGGGACTTTCGACGGCCTGCAATCAAGGAAGGATTAGATGCAATGAAGAAACTGATGTTCGCGTTGGGCGCCGTGGCGGCTGTCACGTCTTTTGCCGAGGTGCCGTATGAGATTGGCATCGCCCGTTTTACGATGCACAAGAAGGGGTATGCGAAGACGCTCGAGTTCATGCAGGCGATGGATTGCCATCAGCTTGGCTTCATCGAGGGCTCGTTGGCGCGTGACGCCTCGGCGGCGGAGATTGCGTCGTTCAAGGAGAATGCTGCGAAGTACGGCGTCGAGATCGTGACGGCGGGTCCTCTCTACTGCTCCGGCGAGGAAGAGGTCGCGGCGCTGTTCAAGTTCGCGAAGAACTACGGATTGAAGTCCGTCTCGGTCGTCCCGTTCGAGCTGAAGACGATTGACGGCCAGGAGACCCGTGTCGAGTCGGATGCGATGCTTGACATCGTCGAGAAGTACGTCAAGGAATACGACATCAAGGCCTGTGTTCACAATCACGGGCCGGACATCAAGTACCTGTTCCCGACGGCTGAATCGGTCTGGGCCCGCATCAAGGACCGTGATCCCCGTCTCGGCTTCTGTCTCGACGTTGGCCATCAGCGCCGCGCGGGCAACGATCCGGTCGAGGCGATCAAGAAATACGCCGAGCGCATCTATGAGGTCCATCTCAAGAACATCCTCATCGACCCCGTCAAGAACCTGGCCATGCCGGGTCCGCGCGGCGAGCTCGACATCCCTGCGATCATGACCGCGCTCGCGGAGATCGGCTTTACGGGTCCGTGTCTTATCGAATACGAGAAGGACTTCGAGAACAACGAGCTGCCGCTGGCCGAGTCCCTTGGCTACTACAAGGGCGTGGCGGCTGCGATCAAGGTCGCGCCGAAGATGAAGCCCGCGCCGGCAGATGCGAACACGCTCACGGCGGCCGAGAAGGCCGACGGCTGGCAGCTTCTCTGGGACGGCAAGACGTCCGCTGGCTGGGTCAGCGCGAAGGACGTGACGAAGTTCCCGGCGAAGGGCTGGGTCATGAAGGACGGCACGCTCACGATGCTCCCGGTGCGCGGCATCTCCCCCGACCGCACGTGGATGGAGCTTCCGCCCGAGGACGCCAAGCTCGGCGGAGGCGGCGACATTGTCACGGTGAAGAAGTATAAGGATTTCGCATTCAAGTTCGACTTCCGCCTCACGAAGGGTGCGAATTCGGGCGTCAAGTATTTCATCGACGAGAAGCTCAACGGCGGCTCAGCCGAGGAGTACCAGATTCTCGAGAACTTCCATCCGGACTCCGACAAGGGCGTGGACGGCAACCGCAAGTCCGCTTCGCTCTACGACGTCATCCCAGCGCACGCGGACAAGATCCAGAAGGGGATCGGCCAGTGGAACACAGGCATGATCGTTGCGAAGGGCAGCCACGTCGAGCACTGGCTCAACGGCGAGAAGGTGCTCGAGTACGAGCGCGGCAGCGAGGCGTTCCGCAGCGCGGTCAACAAGTCGAAGTACGCGACGTGGGGCAAGGACGCGGACGGCAAGCCGCAGCCCTGGGGCGAGATCGCCGAGGGGCGCATCCTCCTGCAGGATCATAGCGACTCGACGGTCAGCTTCTGCAACCTGAAGATCAAGGAACTCTAACACGCCAAGGAAAGGACGGTCGTCCATGACACGCACACGCCCGTTTCTGACGAACCGTCGCGGATTCCTGTCCGCGCTGCTCGCGGCCGGCGCGGCCCCGCTGCTGCCCGGTTGCTTCTCCCCCAAGGCCTATCGGCACAACGGCAAGGTGCGCCTCGCGGCGATCGGCTGCGGCGCGCAGGCCTGGTACGACCTGAAGGAGCTTGCGCAGAACGAGGACCTCTGCGAGGTCGTCGCTCTTTGCGATACGGACATCGAAGCGCCGCACACGTTGGAGGCGCTCCAGCGCTTCCCGACGCTGCCGCGCTTCCGCGACTTCCGGATGATGTTCGACAAGATGGCGGACCAGATCGACGCCGTGCTCGTCGGCACGCCCGACCACTCGCACTTCTGCGCGGCGATGCACGCGATCAAGCTCGGCAAGCACGTCTATGTCGAGAAGCCACTGGCGCACTCGTTCCTCGAGTGCCAGCTCCTCATGGAGGCGGAGGAGGAGTACGGCGTCGTGTGCCAGATGGGCAACCAGGGCCACTCCGGCGACAACTACTACCAGTACCGCGACTACTACGAGCAGGGCGTCATCAAGGACGTCACCAAGGTCGTCTCGCACATGAACATGCAGCGTCGCTGGCACAAGTGGGGCGGCAAGACGGCGAGCTATCCGAAGGCCGAGAAGCTGCCGAAGACGCTGGACTGGAACGCCTGGCTTTCCGCGGCGCCGTACCATGACTTCTCGAAGGACCTCGCGTACGGCGAGTGGCGCTGCTGGTTCGACTACGGCAACGGTTGCATGGGCGACTGGGGCGCGCACATCCTCGACACGATCCACCGCTTCACGCTGCAGGGCGACCTGCCGACGGAAGTGAAGATCTCGAATGTCACGGGCTGGAATCCGTTCGTCTTCCCGATCCAGGACACGCTCACGATGACGTTCCCCGCGAAGGGCCGTCACGGGGACGTGACGCTCGAGTGGTGGGAGGGCCTCGACAATCAGCCAAAGGCGCCCGAGGGATTCCGCTTCGACTCGAACGAGGGTCTCTTCCCGGCGAACAACGCGAACGACGGTCTCATCGACCCGAAGCTCAAGCCCGGCAAGGAGATCTACCAGGCGGACGGCACGATCTGGCAGGGCCTTTCCCATGCGTCGACCCTGAAGCGTGTCGGCAGCAAGGAGAAGCTGCCCGCGTACGAGAAGGCGCACAACAGCCACTGG
>CALZAJ010000210.1 GCA_945613785.1 uncultured Verrucomicrobiota bacterium
GAGCCGAGACCTTGTGCACCATCACTTCGGGATAGCGCTCGCTCATCACCGCCTTGTCGTCGAACTGAAGCTTGAGCCATGGCGGATTGCCGCAGATGATGTCGAAGCCGCCGCGCAGCCAGAAGACCTCGATGAACTCGAGCATCGGATGGAAGAAGCGGTAGCGCTCGGAGAGACGGCGGACGATCTTGAAGCGTTCGGGCTCAAGCTCCGGAAAGAGCGAAAGCTGGGCCGTCACTCCTTCAAGGATCTCGGCCTTCGACTTCGCAATGACACCGGCCTCTTCTTCGCTCATCCGCCCGGCGGGCAACTCCAGGGGAAGTTCCTCCTGGGTCGCGCCACGTTCGAGCGCACGGCGCGTGTTGGCGTCAAGCCTGTCATCGGGGACATCCAGCAGATTCTCGACTTCGCTCCACCATTCCTCGCGCGTCGGCAGGTCATTGGCGTCGGCATAGTCCCAGAACCAAAGCGCACACCAGTAGTCCATCACGAGCTTGAGCTTGTAATAAGCATTGTCGCGGCGATAACGCGAATCGAAAATGCGCTCCTTCTCGGCAAAGGACTCAAGATTCATCGTAGGTGCAAACGACATGCCCCAGACGGCCGCCTTGTTGACCGTAAGCCGTTCGATGGAAATCTGCGTCTCGAACGCCTCGCGCAGGAGAACGTCGACCTTGGCCGAGATGCGCTGGAGCATCCGAAACTCGAGATCGGAGACGGGACGCGTCCAGTCCTTCAGCCGCTTGGCCATCACGCTCGCCTCGTCGGGATGCGCCTTCTTCATCTCCTTCACGCCGAGCGCGGCAAGCATACCCTTGTCCGGCAGCAGGAAGTGCCACACGTCATTGACCGGACGATTCACCCTGTTCTTGTAAAATCCAACCGCGTGCGGCGCTTTCATCCACCACTCGCACTTCGCGCCGCGCTTGGCGACAAGTTCATCGCGCGAATAGCACTTGAGCCAGGCGCCGATGACTGCATTGCCCACAGCGACGCGATTCGCGAAGAACGGCGTCTCCATGTCCTTGTGGATGACGTTGAGCCAAAGCGACAGCTTACCGAGTTCGATCGCCGTCGGATTCAGGTCCACGCCGTAGACGTTGTGCGTCGCAATGTAGGCCTTGACCTTCTGCAGCTCATCGCGGTAGCGGTCCGGCGCGGGCTTCTTCTCGACCTGCGTCATGTACGCTTCCGCCACCTGGTTGATCGCCTCGTTCAGGAACGCCGCGGCGCCGACGGCCGGCTCAAGGATTTTGAGGTCCAAGAGGTCCGCCGGTTTGCGCTTGCCGCTGCGCACCTCGTCGACAAATGACTTGATCGTATACTTGACCGTGCTGCGCGTGAGGACTTCCGGCGTATAGTAACTCGCCGACTTCTGACGATCGCGTCCGTTCAGTCGGTAGACGAACGTCCCCTTCGCAAGCCGCCGCGGTTCGCCCGTCTCCTCATCAAGCACGACCTCGCTCGACACGTCGAACGCGCCCATGCGCGAATACGGCACGAGCCACGTGCCGTCCTCTGGCTTGCCGGCCTTGTGGACTTCGATATAGTCCTCTTCGGCGTAGAAGCCACGATACGCGAGCAACGATTCGTAGACGGAACCGAGCTGGTTCACGCCAAGGTTCGCGTAGGAGATGCGTCCGCAATGCTTCTTGCCGTGCGACAGCGAAAGCGCGCGGATGATCTCCTGCCACTTGACGTTCCGGACCCGCACGTCCCCAAGCTGCCTAAGACGCGAATCGTCGAAGATCGGCGAATCGACCGGACGCGTCCGGAATGACTTGTCCCCCAACTCTGCGTTCGTGTTATAGCCCTTCGCCAGCACGGCAAAGAGATGCCGCACACTGTCATCGAAAAAGTAACCGTTGCGACTCTCGTCCGAGACGAGGCGAACCTGTTCGAGGTCCCTGAGCGCCTCAAAGCTATAACCGCGCTTGTAAACCTCGTCCCCGGTCGGCAAAATGTCCAGCTCGGGACGGCTCTCCGCGAAGAGAATGAAGAGCAACCGGTAGACGATCACGAGGCAGTCGTCCTTCACCTCCGCCTCGAAGGAATCGTCCGTCTCATCGTACCATGCATTGCCGTCCGCATCGAGCTTGCGCTTGCCGAAGGGACGGTCCGCCACCTTGCGCATGTAGTGAAGCGCCTCATTGGCAAGCGTTTCCACCGCTAGGATCACGCCTTCCTTCAGGTCCTTCGTGACCTCATAGGCATTCTTGTAGCTCTGTTCGATAAGCTCGTCCATGAGCGCCGTCTCGCCGTCGGCGGCGAGGGTCTGCTTGCAGACGAGCAGATGGAAGAGCGCATAATGGTTGCGATAGGCCGAGAGCTGAGCCTGGGCGTAGAGGTCGTCGAACGAAAACTGAAGATACGCGCCGCGGGCCCACTTCTCCTGGCTGAACAGGAAGACCGTATTTCCGGCCAGCATCAGGATGAACTTGGGGCGCCGCTCCTCTGGCATGAGAAAGATCTGCGTGACGGCCTTGTTGATGACAGCGGGGGTGAACCGGTATTTTGCACGGTCAAGGAACTCGGCGGGAATCACCTTGCTCCATTGCGCCGCACTGTAACGCTGACCGGGGCGGCTCTTCTCGTCATCACTCTCGTACTGCTGCTCGAAAAGCCCCGCCGGTTCGCGTTCATCCACTGCGATGAGATTCTGCATCTCCATGATCAGCATCGAGACACGGTCGCCCGAGCGGAGGATGCCCCGCACGGGAATCATCTCGGTGACCTCCTCGCCGACGGCCGTCACATACGGCTCCGCGTAGGCGTTCTCGGTCGGATAACCCAAGACCTTCAGCAGCGCCGTGTGCCACTCGTGCGTGCGCAGGATCGCGTCCTGAATCCGCGGATGATCATTGACAATGAAGTTCTTGTACTCTTCGTAAGTGCGCCTAAGCGCCACAAACGGCGTGCACAGGGATTTCATCGCCTCAGCGTCCAAGCCCGCCTGCGCCTGCACTTTGGCGCAGAAATCCTCGGTGAAGAACCCTGGCGGGAAATACTCGCCGACGTTCTGGATGAAGCGGTAGGTGATGTTGTCTGCCATGGTTTGACTCAGAGATTGTGGAAGACCGCGAGGAGGCGCATATAGGGATCAGCGGCATCGAGCGAACAGAGGTCCTGGAAGAACCGGCTGGAGGAATCGGT
>CALZAJ010000211.1 GCA_945613785.1 uncultured Verrucomicrobiota bacterium
CGCGCGCACGCTGACAGGCATACGGGACGTTTGGCGGTTTGAAGTTTGTGCAAAGGCCCCTGCTTTCATCCCAGACTTTGCCACATTATCAACTTTTGGCTAACTGCGCGGCCCTGAGAGAAGTCCGAGATGGGGTTACTGAAATAGCCGAAATATGATATAATTTGTCTCTAAGGACTACAAATTATATGAGAACAGCGGCGATTGAACGCAAGACGAAGGAGACCCAGATCAAGCTGGAGCTGAATCTTGACGGTTCGGGCGAAGGTACGATCGATACGGGCATTGGCTTCTTTAACCACATGCTCGAATTGCTGAAGAAACACGCGCTGATTGATTTGACGGTGAAGACCGTCGGCGATCTGGACGTGGACTACCATCACACGGTCGAGGATACGGGCCTGGTGCTCGGTCAGGCGCTCAATCAGGCGCTTGGCGATCGCAAGGGCATTGTGCGCTACGGTTTCGCGTCCATTCCGATGGACGAGGCGCTGTGCGAGACGTCGCTCGATCTTGGCGGCCGTCCGTTTCTCGTTATGCAGTGCCCGATGAAGCACATGATGGTGCGTGACTTTGAAGTGAAGCTCGTCGAAGAGTTCTTCCGTGCCGTCAGCGTGGAGTCCCGCAGCAACATCCATCTCCGTCAGATCTACGGCGACGAGGCCCATCACGTCTGCGAGGGCCTCTTCAAGAGCTTTGCGCGTGCGCTGCGCCAGGCTAAGTCCATTGATCCGCTCGAGAAGGGCGTCCCGTCTTCTAAAGGAATCATATGATAATTCTTCCCGCAATCGATCTTAAGGATGGCAAATGCGTACGTCTCCGTCAGGGTCGTGCCGATGATGTCACGGTCTATGGAGATGATCCTGCGCAGCAGGCGCGGGACTGGGACGACCAGGGCGGTCGTGAATTGCATGTCGTCGATCTCGACGGTGCGTTCGCTGGCACGCCGAAGCATGCCGAGGTTATTCGTCGCATCATCGAGGCGTTCCGCGGTCCCGTGGAAGTCGGTGGCGGCATCCGCAATCTCGACACGCTCCGCTCCGTCATCGAGGCCGGCGCGACGCGCGCCATCATCGGCTCGGCGGCACTTGAAGATCCGGAATTCCTGACGGCGGCCTACGAGGAGTTCGGCGACAAGATCGCCGTGGGGATCGATGCGCGCAACGGTTTCGTTCAGACGAAGGGCTGG
Source organism: uncultured Verrucomicrobiota bacterium (assembly GCA_945613785.1). GTDB lineage: Bacteria > Verrucomicrobiota > Kiritimatiellia > RFP12 > UBA1067 > UBA1067. The sequence continues at coordinate 1,190 of CALZAJ010000211.1, forward strand.
GTCGAGACCACGCAGGTCAAGGCGACGGATCTCGCCTCGGCCGTCGCCAAGATCGGCATCAAGACGATCATCTACACCGACACCGCGACGGACGGCATGTTGGGTGGTCCGAACCTCAGTCAGATGGCGGCCATCTGCGATGCCGCGCCGACGTGTCAGATTACCGCTTCCGGCGGTGTGAGCTCGCCGTACGACGTCCAGAACCTCAAGGCGCTCGAGCGTCCGAATCTGCGCGCGGCCATCGTCGGCAAGGCGCTTTATGACGGGCGTACCACGCTCCGCGAGATGAACGTCGCAGCCCTTTGATTCAGATGAGTACGGCATCTCTCAAGACGCTTCCGAACGGACTCCGCGTGGTGCTCGTTCCGTGTGAAGCAGAGTCTGTCGCCTTCGGTCTGTTCATCGCCTCCGGCTCCCGCCACGAGGACGCGAAGACCGCCGGCATTTCGCATTTCATCGAGCACATGCTCTTCAAGGGCACGCCGAAGCGCAAGCCCATTGACATCACCCGCGCCATCGAAGGCCGCGGCGGAAACTTCAACGCCTGTACGAGCGAGGAATCGACCATCTACTACACCCACATGCCGTACGAGTATCTGGGCGAGGCGATCGACATCCTGTCCGACATGTACCTGAACGCGTCCATTCCGGCGGACGAGTTCAAGCGCGAGAAACAGGTTGTGATCGAAGAGATCAAGATGTACGCCGACGATCCGGATAGTGTCGCGATGGAGAACCTCCAGCGCTCGCTCTATCCGCAGGATCCGCTCGGCGCCCCGACCGCTGGCACGCCTGAATCGCTGGCGCCGATGCAGCCGGCCGATCTGAAGGCCTACGTCAAATCTCACTACACGGCTGACAAGACGGTCGCGGTGGTCGTCGGACGCTTCGACGAGGCCGAGGCCCTGAAGCTGATCGACCGGTCCCTGGGGGGCGTTCCGAAGGCATCCGAGGTGAAGGGCGGTAAGCGCTCCAAGAAGGGCGGCTTCGGCACGGTCATTTCCGAAATCACGACGACCAAGGACGTCCAACAGGCGCAGCTCGCGCTCGGTTTCCGGACGTTCGGACTCTCCGACCCGCGCAAGTACGCGGCGACGGCGATGGACGCGATTCTCGGACGCGGCATGTCGAGCCGTCTCTTTCAGGAAGTGCGCGAGAAGCGCGGACTCAGCTACGACATCGGTTCGCGTATGCCGTTCTTCTCCGATACCGGCATGTTCCTCATCCAGGCCGGACTCGACGCCTCCAAGCGCGAGGCGACGCTCAAGACGATCGACCGAGAGCTCGCGAAGATCTGCGCCAAGAAGGTCTCGGCCGCCGAACTGAAGCGCACCAAGGACTTTTTGTGCGGCAACTTCCGTCTCAGCCACGAGCGCGTCCTCTCCAAGCTCTTCTTCTTCGGATCGACGATCCTCGCCTTCGGGCGTCTCATCTCGACAGAAGAGCAGGTGGAAGGCATTCGCGGCGTCACGTCCGACGATATCCTTTCCGTCGCCAACGACATTTTCAAACCCGAAAACCGCAGCATCAGCTGGGTGCTGCCCAAATAGCAACCTCTCCGACCTCGGCGGGTTGAACATACACGACAACAACATGAAAACTCCTCAGAACGTCGTCCAGAAGATCCTCTCCACTCACCTCGTCGAAGGCGATCCCGCGAAGGATCCGGAGCTGGGCATTCACATTGACCAGACCCTGACGCAGGACGCGACGGGCACGATGGCCTATCTTCAGTTCGAGTCGATGGACGTTCCGCACGTGAAGACCGACATCTCGGTCTCCTACGTCGACCACAACACGGTCCAGATCGGTTTCGAGAACGCCGACGACCACGACTTCCTCCAGACGATCGCCAAGAAGTACGGCATCGTCTACTCCAAGTGCGGCAACGGCATCTGCCACCAGCTG
>CALZAJ010000212.1 GCA_945613785.1 uncultured Verrucomicrobiota bacterium
CCGCCACCTCATGCGCGGACTCGCCTTTGAGCGGGGTCACTTCCTTGGGGTCGACGTAGCCGCCGAGCGAATCGAGAAACGCATTCGCGTCGGCGCTGTTTTCGAAGTTCTTGACGGTCGTCATGAGAGTTCTCCAGTCTGAATCGCCAACGCCATCACGGTGCAGCCGAAGAGTCCGGCGGCGATGAGCAAGGTGAAGATGACATACGGGACGATCAGCATCCGCTTCGGGAGCGGCTCGGGCTTCACGACCGGTTCGCCCATCGTCATCGCGAGGCCGATCTTCATCATCGCCGCGAAGACGCAGAAGAGGAGAAAGAGGACGATCGCGGACATCCAGATCGGCGCGGAGACGACGAGGCCGAGTTCGGTGAGGAAGAGGACGGACGGCGGCATGCCGCAGATGAAGACGATGCCGGCGATCCAGAGGACCGCGTGGAGCTTCATCGACACGCCGAGTCCCTGCACGGCGGCGATGGCGCGCGTACCGAAGGCGAGCAGGAGATTGCCGGCCGTCTGGAAGAGCAGGGTCTTCGTGAGGGAGTGGAAGACGATGTGTCCGAGGAGCGCCGAGAACAGGATGTCGCCAGTGAGGTTTTCGAAGACAACGCCCTTGCCGTCCCCGAAGACGATTTCACTTCCGCCGTACATCTGGAGGAGCGTGAAGAGGACGACGATGAGGCCCATGTGCTCGATCGAGGAATAGGCGAGGAGGCGCTTGTAGTCTGTCTGGCGGACCATGAAGACGGCCGCGACGGCGAGGGAGAGGATGCCGAAGGTCAGCATCGCGGTGTCGCAGAAGCCGGCGATTCCGTCCGGCATGATGTCGCGGAAGCGGACGATCGCGAAGAACGAGCAGTTGAGGAGCGCGCCCGAGAGGAGTGCCGAGACGGGCGCGGGGGCTTCGGAGTGGGCATCGGGGAGCCAGGTGTGGAAGGGGGCGAGACCCGTCTTCGTGCCGTAGCCGGCGAGGACGAAGACGAAGCCGATCTTGAACCACATGCGGCTGCCTTCGACGGCGCCTTGTTCGACGAGCTCCTGGGCGTGCATGACGAGCATCGTGCCGAAGAGGGCCAGTCCGATGCCGATCGAACAGATGAGGAGGTATTTCCACATCGCCTCCAGGGCGCCGCGACTGCGGTGGTACGCGATGAGCGGGGCGGAGACGAGCGTCGTCAGCTCGACCGCGACCCACATGAGCGGCAGGCTCGGCGCGAGGAGCGCAAAGTCCATCGCGCCGAAGAACGCGCAGAAGCAGAGATAGTAGACCCAATGGGGCATGTGGTCGTCGCCTTCGCGACGGTCGGCCTCGCGGATGTAGAAGACGCTCTGAACAAGATCCGCCACGAAGAGGACGGAAGTCAGGACAATCAGGAGAATCTGCAAACTGTCAATCATAAGTCCCTCAATTCTTCATTCTACATTCTTCATTCTACATTCGCTTCATCAGGTGCACGTCGCCGAGCTCGTTCAGCTTGTCCGTATCGATCGACGAGAACGTCCGGTTGATCTGGTAGATGGCGATGCCGAGGACGAAGACGAGGACGAAGACGTCGAGGAGGATGCCGAGCTCGACCACGAGTCCGTACTCAAGGAGGATGCCCGATCCGAACACGGCAATGCCGTTTTCGAAGGCGAGGAAGCCGAGCACCTGTGTGATCGCCTTGCGGCGCGCGCAAATGAGGAAAAGCCCCGTGCCCATCGTGGTGAAGGCGACGGGAATCGCCAGTTCGGAGGCGATGAACTCGTGGATGTGGAGGGCCTTGCCGATCACGAAGCTGGCTGCGGCGATCGCAAAGGCGACAATCTGCGAGAGATGGAAGCCGACGAGCGGTTCAAGCTCGAAGGACGTCTTTGACTTCTCGGCGGCGAATCGGAGGAGCATCGGCAGTGCGATGCCCTTGACGGCGCCGTTGATGACGGCGACGGACCAGACGCGTACGCCGGGCGCGCCGTTGGACCAGTTCCAGAGGAGGATCGGCAGGAGACCCACCATCCAGCCCTGGGCGGCGACGAGGCGGATGGCTTGACGGAGACGTCCCGTACCTGCGAGGACAATGTTCGTCAGCAGGAAGAGCGCGAGCAGGATTTCGGGGAATGAAGTCATAGAAATTGAGCTGTTGGATTGAGGGGGGGGACAATCAGAACAGGATGAACAGAACGGCGCCGAGGGTGGCGATCATCATCGTGCCCATCAGCACTTGCGGAGTCTTGAGGAAGCGCATGCGGGCGATGACGGATTCGACGATGCCGACGAGGATCGAGACGAGGAGGATGCCGCCGAAGAGGATCGCGACTTTGGCTTCGGGACCGACCGAAAGCTTCGGGACGAGCATGGCGACGAGGAAGGCGGCGAGAAGTTCGAACTTGAGCGCGGCTCCGTAGAGGATGAACGCAAGGTCGGGTCCTGCGTTGTCGAGGATCATCGCCTCATGGATCATCGTGAGCTCGAGATGTGTCTCGGGGTCGTCGAACGGCACGCGGCAGTTCTCGCAGAGGAGGATTGCGAAGAAGGCGACCGCGACGAGGATGAGGGAGAACGCGTGGTGAGACCAGGCGCCGCCGTCATAGCCGCTGAGCAGTCCGTCCAGCGACGTGTCGCCGGTCAGAAGGACGAGGAATCCGAGAATCGTGAAGACGATCGGCTCAACGAGGGTCGAGAACTGGACCTCGCGGCTCGCGCCCATGCCTTCGAAGGCGCTGCCGGTATCGAGGGCGCCAAGGACCGTGAAGAAGCGTCCCGTGCCGAGGAGATAGAAGAAGAGGACGGCGCTGACCGAGGCGAAGATGCCATGGCCAGGCCCCCAGGGAAAGACGGCGGCCGCGAGGATCGTTGCTGCGAGCGAGATCGCCGGCGCGAGGTCGAAGATCCAGGTCGAGGTCGAGGAGCGCGGGCAGGACTTGCGGACGAGCTTCGTGAGGTCGAAGTAGAGACGGAAGAGCCCCGGACCGCGGCGACCGGCGAAGAAGGCCTTCGTCTGATTGACGATGCCGAGGAGGAGCGGCGCGAGGATGACGGCGAGGATGAGGGTCAGGATGTTCATGAGGCAAAAGCGGCGATCAGCAGGGCGACCACCGTGATGA
>CALZAJ010000213.1 GCA_945613785.1 uncultured Verrucomicrobiota bacterium
GAAGGAATGAGCGGCAAATGTCTGATTTGTGGTAGGGCTTGCGAGAGCGGAGAGAATCATCTGTTATGCCTGCGCGGACTCTTTGGCTCCGAGACCGCGCCGTCGTTTGCCTATTCGATTGATGAGCTGAATCGGATGGCTGAGAAACTTGTCCTATCGCGGATGAGCGTTCCTGGCGTGCAGGCCAAGCTGTCAGTCCATGTCGAGCGGGGAATGAACGGCGCGGATCGCATGACGCTGGTCGGATTGGACGGCAATTACATTCTCAAGTTGCCGAGCGGAATGTATCCGGAACTTCCCGAAGCGGAGCACTTTGCGATGATGCTGGCGCGTGACTGCGGCATCGCGACGGCGGACTTCGGCCTTGTGCGCCTGGCGAACGGTGCGCTTGCGTACGTGACGCGGCGCATGGACCGAGAGGACGGCGTCAAGCACATGGAAGACATGTGTCAGTTGACGGAGCGGCGGACTGAACGCAAGTACTTCGGTTCCTATGAGCAGATCGCCAAGTGCATTGGCAAGTATTCGTCGGTGCCAGGACAGGACATCGCGGTCTATTTCGATGAGCTCCTCTTCTGCTATCTGATCGGCAATTCCGACATGCACCTAAAGAACTTCTCGCTGATTCGCGAGCATGACGGCGAGTGGCATCTGTCGAAGGCCTATGATCTCGTGCCGGTGAAGACCGTGATGCCGGCGGACGAGGACGATCTCGCGCTGACGGTCAACGGCAAGAATCGCAAGCTGCGGCTCGGCGACTTCCGTCAGGCAGCGGATTCGATGCGCTTTACGCCCGTCCAGTTCGCGCGCTCGCTCAAGCGTGTCACGTCCGCCGTCCGCGCGCATCTCGACGAGGCCCTTGCGCGTTCGTTCCTCTCGGATGACTTCAAGTTGCGTCTCGGCAAACTCGTCGCCGCGCATCTGAAGGTGTTGGAAGACGCATGAAGTTGTCTGTAATGGAGAAGTTGCAGGAGTCGATGACGCCTGATGAGAGAGTGAAAAATAGTGAAATTTAGTGAAGTCAATCGGTCGGTGATATGATATAATATTGCCGAAATGATTGGTGTTCGGCTAGATAACGAGATTCTTGACCGCATTGTCGAAATTGAGAAATGCCGCGAACGATTTGGCGGTGTGAAGTTGCCAGTCGGGATTTCGTCGAAGCTCAGGAAGAACTCGAAGAAGAAGAGTTCGTATGCCTCGGTGAAAATCGAAGGAAACCCGCTCAGCGAGAATGAGGCGGGCGAGGCGATTGAGTCTTCAAAGCGGCATTTCCTCAAGCCCGAGCAGGAGGTTCGCAATTATTATGCGGCGCTGGAATTCTTGGAGAAGGCGCTGAAGGCGAAGCGTCCGTTCTCGAGAGAACTTGTCTTGGACGTGCAGAAGCTGGTGGTGCGGGGGGAGTCGTCTGAAAAGACTGGCATTCGCGGTCCGATGCCGCCGGGCGTCCTGTTCGCGGTCTATGACGAGGCAACGGGACGGCCAGAATACATTCCGCCCGAGAGCAAGGACATCGGGCCGCTGTTGGACGAGTTGATTGCCTATGTGAACACGTCGGACGACCATCCGATTCTCAAGGCGGCGGTCGTTCACTATCAGCTGGTCACGATTCATCCGTTTGAGGACGGCAACGGGCGCACGGCGCGGCTGATGTCGGACTATGTCCTTGACTATTACGACTACGGATTTCAGAACATCGGCTCGCTGGAGGAGTACTTCGCCTATGACATCGACGAGTACTATCGTTCGCTGCAGATGGGGCTGCCGCCGCTTTTCTATGACGGACGGGACAATCCTCCGCATCCGGAGGTCTGGATCAAGTACTTCCTGCGCATGATGGAATTCTACGCCAAGAAGGCGGTTGAGATTTCCATGAAGAGCGCGGCGGATCGCGCATCCGCATCGTTGTCGCATCTCGGTATCAAGGAGCGCCGCTTTCACGAGTATTTGGCAAAGCGGAAGGTCTCGGCATTTGCGCCGATTGAAATGGCCAAGGCGATGAAGGTCTCGAACCGCACGATCATCAACTGGTGCGCGGCGCTTTGCAAGGTCGGGTTCCTCGAGCCCGAGATGTCCGGTTCGCGCATTCGCTCGTACAGGGTGTTAGGAGCAAGAATATGAATAGATTGATGTATTCTCTTGTGATGGCGGGGGTGTTGTTGGTGTGCGGCGGCTGTTCAAGCGAATGCGATCCAGTGGAGCTGTGCTCGGAGATGAACGAAGTCATTTTAAATTGCCACAAGGACGGGTGGGGCGTTTATGAGGTTGGTCGGGATGAAGGTGGATCAAACGAATGGCATGGGGTTGAACTCGGGCCTGGAGATGAGATCGTTATCAAAGAGAGACGGCTGAAAGACATTTCTTCATTGCGAGACAGTCTTGATGCTCGGCATATGTGGTGGCAGTCCAAATACGGCAAGAACGGAGACGGGGAAGTGGACTGCATTTCGTTGAGGATCGCCGAATCGTCGGTCGGGCTTGTCGTGTCGGCGCTCGATGCCTGTCTTGACGTCCATCGTCAGAAGGTGTTTGTGCTCGACATGATCGGCGTTGAGGAACTTTCGGTTGTTTCGGCAGATACTCAACTTGAACTCCCGAAAATTCCGCATGGTTTTGACATGGACCTTTCTGCAAAGTACTCGAACTGGCATTCCGTCGTCATTGACCGAGGTGGGCATGTGGAGGTGGACGGTGTATCCGTTCCCGATGAAAGGGAGCTACAATCCATTTTGGCTAAGTTCCGTCGTGTTCAACGGAAACAGGAACCGCAGATATTCATCTGGGCGGATTGTAGGTTGTCATTCACACATGTCTTCAGGGTTTTGAGGGCCGCCACTGCTACAGGGATATGGCGGCACTATCTTGTCGGTTGCGCTGATGAAAAGACGGATCGTGCGAAAGTCGTGCCGATAAACTTGCCTTGTCCGTGAACCGCGCGGGTATTGCTTTTGGTACGATGCTGCCTATGTAAAAGACGGATGTCGTCACTTTGTTTTCTTGTAAGATTGACTTGTGAAGAGTTGGTTTGCCCTCTTGTCGTGACTTACGGACCGTGCTATAATATTCGTGTTAAATAA
>CALZAJ010000214.1 GCA_945613785.1 uncultured Verrucomicrobiota bacterium
GCCCAGTGTCGCAGCCGGAGAATCGGGTGCAACTTCCGTCACCAGCGCCGCACGTTCGGCCGCATAACTCCGGAAGAAGGACGAGGCCTTCTTCTCGCGGACGAGGTCGGCCCCTGCCATCTGCACCTCGACGCCCAGCCAAGGCGTCCGCTTACGGTCCTCGGCCGAACGCGGCACGTTCTCGGGATCGTACGCAGGGCTCGTGACGAGCGCCGCCAGCTGCGCCCCCTGGACATTCCGTTCATCGGAGCTGCGATCGTCATGACGGCCTTTGATCTCCACAGAGAGAAGCTTGCCGTTATCCGACAGGACCACGCACGGATCCTCGGAGGAATAGTCGCGACGAAGACCGCTCCGCCACTCAAATTCGGCGATTGCCTGATTGCCGCGGACACGCTTCATAGCCTGCGCGCACACGGTTCCCGGCGTCACCTTCAGCTGGCCGCCGCGATTGGACATGTAGCACGTGTTGAACGCACGGTTGAAAAGCCGCACCGCCGGGGTGCCGTCCAGTTCGAACGGTTCGACGCCTTCGGGAAGTCCGTCCGCAAACGTCGCCGCCAGCGCCCCCTCCTCGGCATAGGAACCCTCGAAGACAAGCGAGGCCTTCTTGCCGTCCGGCAGCGTCGCCTCGAGCTTCACGAGACGCGCCGTGTCGGCCGCGGCAAGCTTGGCCAGCACGAGGACCTTGCCGCCCGCCAGCACGACGCCGACAGTGTCGAGATCGTTTTTGACGTTGTCATCCGAGCTCCAACGGAAACGGGAGCCGCGACCTTCATCCTTGCTGTTGGCTTCGAACTGAAGATAGACCGGCAGGACCCCGCGACCGACGCGCGCCAACAGGGCCGTGCGGCGTTCGTCGCGCTTCGCCGCCGGCTCGGTCTTCCACTCGGTCGGCGAGGTGAACGTCTCTTCGCCCAGGACGACCTTCTCGTCGAGCGCGACCGTCACGGCCTCGCCCTGCTCGTCCAGGACGAGCGTGTTGGAATTGCCCTCGTAAAGCGAGAGGCCGGCTTCGGCATAATGCTTGAAGGCGGCCATCTTCGAGCCTGCAATTCCCGAGACCGTCAGGCCGTCCTCGCGGACGAGATAGAAGTACTTCGGCTCCTTCGGCTGCACGCCCGTGAAGGTCAGCGGTTTCGCCTGTTCGAACGGCGTCTCGGTCTTGAGCACCAGCGCCTTCCGATCAGGAACCGCCTCGAACTCGACCGCGGCGCGCGTTTCATCTCCGCACACCACCTCAATACGGTCCACGAACGTTGGATCCAGCAGGAGATCCTTCATCAGCACGCGGTCGGACGCGACGAGGAAGCCCACGAACTCGGCGGGAATGCCCTTCTCGCTCGAAGAGCCGCCATCACGCCAATGCGTCTGACTGCAGTTCGGACACTTGTAGGGCACCTCGAACCTCGGCTCGCGCCCCTCGGCGTCCTTCTTCGCATAATACCTCACCGTCACGATCGAGCGACCGTATTTCTCCGTCAGCGCCGCATTTTCCTTCGCAAGTTCCAACGGACCCTTCGTCGGCGCCGCGTCCGCCACGACCGGTCCGCTCGCGAGGAGCGCTGTCAGGCTGAGACCTCCCAACACGCAACAACCCAAATACGTCTTCATCATTCATCCTCCTTGTCCGGATCTTCACGATAATTCAGGATCACATGCACGGGACGCCCCTTACGCAAGAGATCCACGCCGACCTGTGTCTTCGTCGCCAGATTCTGAATCGCCTCATCGTACTGCGTCTGCAGCTCGGCGACGCTCTTCACGTCCTTGCCGCCGATCTTCTTGATGATGTCACGGCGCTTGATGCCCGCGTTGTCGGCGTTGCCGTCCCACGAGACGGACGTCACGAACACGCCGCCGTCCGGCACGAAGAACGCGAGGTCCGGCGTGTCAAAGCGGTTCACGTCCTTCACCGTGAGGCCCCAGCGCTTGAGCTCGACCTCCTTGCCCTCGACGTCCCCCTTGGAGTTGCACGTGACCGAAACGGAGCCCGTCACGCCGTTGCGCACGTAATCGAACGAGACCGCCGAATTCCACGGACGAAGCGCCAACGCGCGGTTGAGGGCGGGGATGTCCTCGCGGAAGACGGCCGTCACCGGCACGCCGTCGATCGCCACCACACGGTCGTTCGGTTGAAGTCCGGCCGCACGGGCGGGACCCTGCGGATCCGTCCCCGCGACGATCACGCCATTCGTCGCATCGAAAGCCGTGTCACGCTCGAAGTCCTTGAGCGGCTGCCAGTCGATGCCGAACCACGCCCAATGGGCGTTGCCATGCTGACGCAGATTGGGCAGCACCTCGAGGATGATCGGCGAGGGAATTGTGAAACCCTGGTCGCCCATCATGTTGCCGCGGGCGTTGAGACCGACGACCTCGCCGTGTGTGTCGACGAGCGGACCTCCCGAATTACCAGGCGAGATGGCCGCATCCGTCTGATACCAAAGCGTGTAGTCTCCGCAACTCTCGAGATAGCGGTCGTTGCAGGAGATGATGCCCATCGAAACGGACCGGGCGAGTCCCCAGGGGGCGCCCATCGCCAGGACCACCTCGCCGATGTTGAGCGACCGACGCGACAGGGCCGCGGCAGGGAAGACCGAACCGGCAGGAGCCTCGAGCTTCAGCAGCGCGACATCGAGGTCCTTGTCCTTGCCGACCACCTTCGCATCGTACATGGAACCGTCTGTCAGCTGGCAGCGAATGCGTGAGGCGCGGTCGACGACGTGGTGGTTCGTGAGCAGTTCGCCGTCCTCCGTGATGATGACGCCAGACCCCGAGGCCTGCACCTTCTCCAACTTGCCGTCGGCACGATCCTCGGTGATGACGCGCACGTAGACGAGGGAAGGAAAGACGGAACGCTTGGCCTCCGCCACGGTATCGCGGAAATCGGCAACCGGCGCAACACAACCTGCCAGTGACAGGGCGCCGGCGAGCAGAAGCATAGAGTTATTCATATCTTGCAAGGATTTTACCAAAAGGCCTGACGTGGGTCAAACCAAGAGGTTGTCAAACGATCAGGAAGGCATGGTGTTTTTAGATGGCTGTCCGGTTCTCCCCTTTTTCGGTCGACGTCTT
>CALZAJ010000215.1 GCA_945613785.1 uncultured Verrucomicrobiota bacterium
CGGCGGCAAGCCGATCCTGTCGCAGGAGGTCTTCGGGATCGGCATCCTCATGACGCTCGTGACGACGGTCGTCGCGCCGCCGTGCCTCGTGGCGCTCTTCAACGTCGAACGCGCCGGTGTGCGCGGAAAGCGCTCGCCCTCCAAGGAGGGATCGCGTCCGTTCAGCTTCGTCCTTCCGTCGGCCGACGTCGCGCAGCTGATGCTCGAACGGCTGATCGACGCGTTCAGGGAAGACGGATTCTTCACCTTCCTCCTCAATGCGGAAGAGAACATCTGGTCGGTCATGATGGACAACGTCGAGATCGCCGTCCGCCGCGACGGCGCGAAGATCTGCTTCGAGAGCACATCGGCCGAGGAGAGTCTCGTGCTGGAGGCGTGGCTGGACGTCGTCGGGCAGATGCGCACGTTGGCGCAGGACCTTTCGCAGCCGGTGCGTCAGGACGAGCTTGGCGCGATCCTCGCGAAGGAGGGCAAGCAGAAGAACGGTGCCTTGGGCGGGATGCGGAATCGGCTTCGCGACTATGTGATGATCCCCGCCCTTTCCGCATCGACGAAACAGGAGGCACTTGAGAAGATGGTCGAGGCGATTTGCGCCGAGAACCGGGACGCCGTCCAGGACGCCGAGGAAGTCAAGCGGGCGTTGCTCCAGCGCGAGCGGGCGATGAGCAGCGGACTTGATCACGGCATTGCCGTCCCACATTGCAAGACGGACGCCGTGACGCGCATCGTCGGAGCCGTCGCCCTCGTCCCCGAGCAGGCCTACGGCGTACCTACGATTCCCGACTACGAGACAATCGACAAGTCGCCCGTCCGCATCATCGTGATGACGCTTGCGCCGAAGAACGAAAACGCGCCGTATCTCCAGCTGATGGCTTCTCTCAGCCGGACGCTTCACGCCTCGTCCGGCTACAGGAAGCTCCTCGACTGCCTGTCGGCAGAGTCGATGCGCGAGTTCTTTCGTAACGCGAAGTGAAGGAAGTTTTGTGACACAAGGAAGGAAAAGCAAATGACCACGAAAATAATCGTAATCGTCGGCGTTTCGGTTGCCGCCATCGTCCTCATGTTCGTCCTCGGCAAGCTGGTCGACGGAAAGCCGACCGAGGACGGGAAGAAGGACGCCCAAAAGGACTGATTGGCGATCATGGCCTCCTGGCTGATCGTCGCGGTCATCGCGTTTGTCGTTCTCGGTCCAAAGCAGATGCCTTCGGCCGTCCGCAAGGCCGCCCGCCTGGTGGGCAAGTTGCAGCGGACTGCGGACGAATTCAAGCGTCAGCTGATGTCGATGGATAGCGAAATCGAAAAGGAGGCCAAAGAGTCCTTTGAGGAAACCGTCGGCAAGGACTGATCGTTCTGCCATGTACTCGGACATTCCATTCTGTCTGTCGCTGGTCTTCATGCTGGGCGGGCTTGGCGTGCTCGCCTGGTCGAGCGACGTGTTCGTCGACGGGTCGGCGGCGGTCGCCAAGGCGCTGGGCGTCTCGCCGTTCATCATCGGCATGGTGATCATCGGCTTCGGCACTAGTGCGCCGGAGCTATGCGTTTCGACGATGTCCGGGCTTTCGGGCCACGCCAATCTTTCGCTCGGCAACGCCTACGGCAGCAACATCTTCAACATCGCGATGATCCTCGGAATCGCAGTGTTGATCTTTCCGCTGGTCGTAAGGCCTTCAGTGACCTTTGTCGCGGGACCGGGGCTTGCAGCGATCTCGCTTTTCTCCCTCTGGGTCTTGCGTGACGGCATCTGCTCCCGGACAGAGGCGTTCACGCTTCTTGGCGCGTTCCTCGTCGTTCTGCCGCTCTACTGCTGGTACGACCAGAAGACGAACACGGGTGAGGCAAAGAACGAGGCAAAGGACGAGGCAAGGCCAAAGGTTTGGCTGTCGCTTCTGAAAGTCGTGTCCGGCCTCGGTCTGCTGATCGGGTCGTCACACCTTCTTGTGTGGGGCGCGGTCGACTTCGCGAAGTTCATGCACGTAAGCGATCTCGTGATCGGGCTTACGATTGTCGCCGCCGGGACATCGCTTCCCGAACTCGCCAGCGCGGTCGCCTCGGCTCGGCGCGGCGAACACGAGTTCGTACTCGGCAACATCGTCGGATCGAACCTCTTCAACACGCTGGCAGTCGTTGGCCTTGCGACGGCGATCTCCCCGCTTATCCCAGGGCCAAACGGCGAACCCGCCTTTTCGCGCTACATCCTCTCGCGTGACATTCCGCTGATGACATTCCTCTCGCTGACCATCATGTTCTTCGGCATGAACTGGAAGCACCCGAAATGGCCGGGGGCGATCCAGCGCAAGGAGGCCTGGGCCTGGATCGCGATCTTCGTCGCCTACACGCTTCTGATGTTCTACCAGGAAACGCATTGAGACGTCTTGAAGAATGACAAAGACCCCGGCGGAAATCCACCGGGGTCTTTGTTCGGAACGCCATCGTCAGGCGTCCTCGTCCTCATAGGTCAGCACGAGCATTTCGCCGTGCACCTTCACCTCTGCATCGTGCCAATGTCCATTGTGAGCGGCCTTGAGGATGGCATTCTCCAATTGAGCAGCACTGCAAGGGAGAGGAGCGCTGGCCAATGTCTTAGTCATTGTAGGTCTCCTTTGTAGGTTGTTGTCGGGTAAGCATTATACCAAACGCGTCAACCCAACTTCCGTTCATTCCACAAGGATGTAGAACACGCCTCCACGGTCGCCGAACTCCTTGCGGAGGGTTCCGCTTTCGATGAGCGTCTCCACCACGCGCTTGAACGCGTCCTTGTCGAGATGCGAGTTGCGGAGGAGCTTCCCGTGCGAGATCCTCCCCCGATTCTGCCGGACAAGCCGGATCACCTTCATCGCCTGCGCGTCGAAGTCCGTGTCGGCGACGAACATCGAGGCCATGAACAGCATCGGGGGTAAAGGGTCAGAACTTATTGATACACAGGCATTGACACACTTAGCATGCTTATGGTATAGTGTTAACCATGAGGAAGACAAGGTTAATCGAGCACTGCCGGTGCTATCATCTGGTCAGTCGTCTGGCACATCGGGCGTTCTTTCTGGATGACGAGGAGAAGA
>CALZAJ010000216.1 GCA_945613785.1 uncultured Verrucomicrobiota bacterium
CGGTCACCCTAACCGGCAAGCGCAACTACACCGGCACGAAGACGGTCCATTTCATGATCAAGGGCAGCAGCGCGGCAGCCTTGAAGGCGGAAATCGCGTGGAAGCTCCTGAAGGCGAGCGGCACCTACATGGCGCAACTCAAGGTGACCTGCACGAGTGGACTTACAACGGGCATTTCGAACCTCCGGTTCATGTTCGCGGATCGTGTCAGTGACGGGACGACCTTCGCTTCGCTTTGGGACACGCCGAAGCGTGCGGCGAAATCGACGACCGTGTCCTACAGCGGTGACACGTACCGCTACGTCGACCTTGATGCATCCAAGATCACGGCGGAGAACGTCGCGGTGACATACGGCATCAGCAATCTTGCGGCAACCTCGATCCCGACCGCCGAGCGCACGGTTGAACTCTATGTGCGCAAGCGCGTCAATCCGACGACCGGTAAGGAAGATGCTGCGGAAGTCGACAATTTCGTCGGCTATGTAAGCTGGACTTCTGGCGGAGAGACATCGTACTTGCCGGTCGTGGCGGGTGCGCAGGCCGTTTCTCTCGCGAAGGCGGCATTGAGGGCTCCGGCTCCGATGAGGCTTGCCGCGGTCAATACGGCGCTTGCCGTGGGTTCGGTGATCGCCGAGGGCTCCAGCCCGTATTGCAAGCTGACGGAGTTTGCGGTCGGCGACAGCGAGATTTCCGGCGTCGTCGAGGTCGGCTCGGTTTCGGGTGACGGGACGGAATACCCTGGCAAGCTCGGACCGAATGCGACGGTCACCTTGTTGGGGACGAACGACCTCGGACTTGACTTCAAGGAAATCTGCTCCGTGACGACGGATTCCGCGGGTCGATTCCGTCTTGTCCAGCCGAAGGATTGCCAGTTCTTCAAACTGAAGTTGGCGGTCGAAGAGGTCGTTGAATAAAGTCAGAGAGAGAAAGGAATTCTGAAAATGAAAAAGTTTCTGGTGATTCTTCCGGTGTTCGCCTGCACGATGGCACACGCTGAATTCGTGACGGACCTGGGCAAGGGGTGGCGGCTTTCGGTCGGACCGCAGTTCGGCTTCAATGCCAGCGGGCGGTTGGGCGTGAAGGGCGGGGCGGTTCCGCTTCCGGCGGCGTCCTTCTCCAGCACACGCGGCGCGGCACAGTCGGCGGGCGATTCAATCGCAGTAGGGACAGGGAAAACGACGTTCGGCAATGGGGCGTTCATCGACCCGAATGATGCTGCTGGAATCGTCGGGGAAACCTGGAACTGGTATGTCCCCGCCGGACAGCTCAACAACGGCGGCATGTCCTTCGCGAACGCCTACTCGGAGCATTCGACGGTCTATGAGGCGGTCGGTGGAAGCGACAAGGACTCCAACTGGAGCGTCGGCACGAGCTTCGGAATCGACCGTGCAATCTGGACTTACGGCGACTTCGGCGTGGAGGTCGGTTTCAACTTCGCGTTTTTCCTCAAGGATGACTGGTTCAAGGGCTCTGCAGGCGGATATCGAAGGACGGATTCTGTCATCGAAGGCGAATATCTGACAGATGTGAACTTCAATCCAGATGTCGTCAACGATCCGTGGGCGCAGAACCCAGACGGATCCTGGGGTGTGGGTACGTATGAAGGTCCGGGTCCCATTCTGGATCTCAACAATGGGGATGTCGCTGTGTCGCATCGCTGGGGTGCGGAGAGTTCGCGTTCGACCACTTCGTTCTCCGGCCCGTTCTCGATCCGCGGCGATTTGCAGATGTACGAGTTCCAGCTGGCGCTCAAGCCGTACTACGCGCTGACTGAGTGGTTCATGGTCCGCGGCACCTTGGGCGTCGGGCTCGATTATCGTAACTTCTCAGGACTTGGAAGCGAGACCGTCGATGACTGGGATTGCTACATGGTCTATGGCCTCGGCGGAATATTCCACTGGAAGGGACTTTGCCTCGGCGCGGACTTCCTCGGAAAGGCGTTTGATGACGATCTTGATGTCAATACGCGGTATGTCAACGGGTCTATCGGCAATGCGAAATGGGGCTTCCGTGCGTACGTCGGTTACGAATTCTGATTAGGTTACCGCGCATTTAACCATCTCATTGCTGAAGTATGCTGCGGCGACATGGATGTCGCCGTTCCGCGCTGTCGATTTCGCTCTTCCGCATCGTATTTGACCTTATAAGAAATAATATGATACAATTGCAATGAAAACAGACCTTGTAAGGTATGATATGGTCTATAGCACGCCATCAGAAATGCTGAAGATATTGGGGACGAATCTCAAGGAGGTTCGTTTGCGGTTGAACATTTCGCAGCAGGTGGCGGCGGATCGCAGTGGAATTTCGCTGAAGGCGGTGAGGAATATCGAAGGAGGGCTCAACGCCTCAACGGAGTCGTTGGTCAAATATTGTCGGACCTTGCGCAAGACGGATTGGCTGATGTCGTTGGCACCGCCGGAATTGGATCCGAATATTTTTGACCAGGCGTCGCCGGAGAAGAAACGCCTGCGTGCGCGAAGACTGCAGCGGGAGGTTCGCCATGGCTGAGTTCAGACCGGTCGGCCGGGTGCAGGTCTCGTTGTGGGGACACAAGGTGGGGGTGCTGGTGCCGTCGCCCGAGCGAGGCTACTGTGCTTTCAAGTTTGACCGTTCGTTTCTCGACACCGGCATTCAGATTGCACCGCTGATGATGCCGCTCGCGGCGGCTCCGTATCAGTTCACGGACTTGCCGCGGAATGCGTACGAGGGATTGCCGCCGTGTTTTGCAGACTCCTTGCCGGATGGCTTCGGCAATCTGCTGATCCGGCTCTGGGCGCGCGAGCGGCAATATGACGTTGACGAGTTGCCGGCGCTGGACAAGCTCTGCTATGTGGGGAACCGTGCGATGGGCGCGCTTTGCTACGAGCCGATGCGCGGGCCCGGAGGACGCCCGACGTCGTTAGACATGCGTGGACTCGTCGAACAGTCGAGAGCGGTCCTGAACGGCGACCTCGCGAAGCTCGACGAGCCGGATGCGCTGCGGGAGATCATCCGCATCGGTTCGTCCGCCGGCGGCGCACAGGCGAAGGCGATCGTCGGCTGGAAC
>CALZAJ010000217.1 GCA_945613785.1 uncultured Verrucomicrobiota bacterium
CGTCGTGGAGGCTGAAGCGCCGGCCGCGACGAATGCGGCTCCTGCGGCCGCGGCGGCTGCGGCCGACCCGGCGGCTCCGGCTGCCGCACCTGCGGCCGCTCCCGCACCTGCGGCCGCTCCCGCGCCTGCCGTGGCGAAGTTCCCCCCCCCGACGGAGGACGAGGCCGATCCGGCGTCTCCGGAGTATGAGAAGTACCAGGCCAAGAAGGCCAAGTGGGAGGCGGAACAGAAGGCGAAGGCCGAGGCGGCGAAGTCTCCCGTGGTCGAAACGCCGGCGGCTCCCGCCGCGGGCGATGCGCCGGCGGCCAACGTCGATGAGGACGGCAAGTCCCTTGAGGTGCCCACGGCGATCAAGGAGATCAACGACATCTGGGAGCGCGTCTACAATTGCCGCGCGGCTGAGGTCAGCATCCGCCGTCAGGTCAACCTGCTGATCCAGAACATTGATACGACGGTGGCTTCCGTTCCCGCCGAGGATCTGACGGCCGACTTCGTCAAGCAGCTCGGCGAACGTGCCAACAAGTTCCAGGGCGACCTTGAGGCGATTCGCGGCAGCGAGGACGCGACGGCGATCTCCAAGGGCAGGAGCTTCGTTGAGGGCAAGGGCAAGAAGTCCGTCGAAGCCACCATCCGCCGCCTCTATGAGGAGGAACAGCAGCGTCTCCGTGACGAGGAGAAGGAGCGTCAGCGTCAGGAGGAAGAGGCCCGCAAGAAAGCCGCGGCCGAGGCGCGCGCCCGCAAGGTCGAGGAGGAGACTGCCAAGGCCAAGGCGGCCTACCAGAAGGTTGTGGAGAACGGCTGCATCCGTCAGCTCAACTGGAAGGGCGCCTACCGCGTGTTGGACGCCCTCGACACGGAGTGCGAGACGCCGGAGGGACAGATCCAGGTGAAGACCGAGCGGAAGAAGATCGAGTGCATGGAGCTCATGCAGAATACGCTCATCAAGAACATGAAGAACTACACCTTCATGCGCGGTGCCTCCAAGAACAAGAAGTCCTTGAAGAACTGCACGGTGGTGAAGATCACACCCGACAAGATCACCTATGTCAAGAAGGGTGGCAAGAAGGAGAACGACCTGGCGTGGCAGAGCTTCCTGGAGGACTACCACAACAACCTCGATGAGGTCATCTCCAAGTTCATCGTGAAGAATGAAGCCGTCGGCGGTTCGTCCAAGGACCGTCTCACGTCGATCCAGCGCTTCGACGCGATCACCGGCGTGGCGTTCATCCTGCGCATCGCCTGTTCTGACGAGCCGTCTTCCGCGACCTACGCGGAGAAACTCCTCAAGGACGCCGTGAAGAAGTTCCCGAGCCGCCTCAAGAACGCGATCGAGTTCTTCCCTGACATTGACTTCAGCGATGCCGCTGCGGCGGCGGAGGCAGAGAACCTCTAAAATGAACTACCTGACCAAGATCCTCAATGCGACGGTCTATGACGTCGCGGTCAAGACGCCCCTGGACGAGGCGACGGCGCTTTCGAAGAAGTTCGGCTGCCGCTTCCTCCTCAAGCGCGAAGACCTCCAGCCTGTCCACAGCTACAAGATTCGCGGCGCCTACAACAAGATGAGCCAGCTCCCGAAGAGCGAGCTCGACAAGGGCGTGATCTGCGCGTCTGCCGGCAACCACGCCCAGGGCGTGGCGCTCTCGGCGAAGAAGCTCGGCGTCAAGGCGACGATCGTCATGCCTGTGACGACGCCCGAGATCAAGACCTCGGCCGTGAAGGCCTACGGCGCGTCGATCGTCCTGCACGGCGACAGCTATTCCGACACCTACGAGGAGCTTCACCGTCAGATCGAGGAACACGGCTACACCTACATCGCCCCGTTCGACGATCCGGACGTGATCGCGGGACAGGGGACGGTCGGCAAGGAGATTCTCGAGCAGGCGGGACGCGACCTGACGGCCGTGTTCGTGCCGATCGGCGGCGGCGGACTCGCCGCGGGCGTCTCGACTTATGTGAAGGCGGTGCGTCCCTGGGTCAAGGTCTACGGCGTCGAGCCGGAGGATTCCGACTGCATGTCGCGGTCGCTCAAGGTCGGCAAGCGCGTGACGCTCGACAATCCCGGACTCTTCGCGGACGGTGTGTGCGTCAAGGAGCCTGGCAAGGAGACGTTCAAGCTCTGCAAGGAGAATCTCGACGGCATCGTCCGTGTCTCCACGGCCGAGACCTGCGCGGCGATCAAGGATATCTTCGAGGCGACGCGCGCAATCTGCGAGCCCGCCGGTGCACTGGCCCTTGCGGCCGCGAAGAAATCCGCCAAGAAGGGCGAAAGCTACGCGTGCGTGATTTCCGGCGCGAACATGAACTTCGACCGCATCCGCTTCGTGAGCGAGCTCACCGAGCTCGGCGAAGGTCGTGAGGCGATCTTCGACTGCGCGATTCCGGAGCAGCCCGGCAGCTTCTCCAAGTTCATCGCGAAGCTCGGTAAGCACAATGTCACGGAGTTCAACTATCGCATGGCGGAAGGGCTCCTCGCGCACGTGTTTGTCGGCGTCTCGGTGAAGAACGTCGAGGAGCGCAAGATGATCCAGCAGGGGTTCCGCGCGTCGGGCTTCCACTGCATCGACCTGTCGGACAACGTGCTCGCCAAGGAACACGTCCGCTACATGGTCGGCGGGCGCGCCGCGTCGATCAAGAACGAGGTTGTCTATTCTTTCGAGTTCCCGGAGAAGCCGGGCGCGCTCATGAACTTCCTCAAGGTCATCGCCGGACGCTGGAACATCTCGCTCTTTCACTACCGCAACCACGGTGCGGACCACGGCAAGGTGCTGGCGGGCTTCCAGGTGCCGAAGGCCGAACGCAAGACATTCGAGAAGGCGCTCCAGGAGATCGGCTATCCGTGCGTCGACGAGACGGACAATCCCGCCTACAAGTACTTCCTGAAGGCCCGGTGAGAATCGTTAGATCGAGAAGATTTCAAAACCATAATTATTCACTATTCACTATTCATTATTCACTACCATGAGACCTGTTGTTTTCATAATTCGCGACGGCTGGGGCATTAACGAACGCAAGGACGGCAATTCCGTCTACG
>CALZAJ010000218.1 GCA_945613785.1 uncultured Verrucomicrobiota bacterium
AGAATTTTGAAATCCTTAAAGGGGAGTGGATGTTACACGGAAAAATCACACCCCGACAGATACTGCGTTCAAAAATGCGATGCGTTTAGGGGCAAAATTTTTGTTATAATACGTGCGTTAATTCACATAAGGAATTGGGAATGAGGCATCTGGTTGCGTTATGAGAGCAGACATCTCTTTTTCGCCATTGTTTTGAATACCGTTACCCCGACTCCCTTGTGTAAAGACAAACGTTGTAGAAATGGAAGAAGAACTCGAGAAACAGCTGCTGATTGACGTTGCCCGCTTGGATTCTGAGGGAGAGACGTTGGAAGGCGAGGTCGATATCATCGATCTGGAGGAAGAGTTTGTCCACCCGTTTGGTGGTGTCCGTTACCGTCTGAAGGTTCAGGCCTTTGGCACCGAATTGGTGGTGCAGGGCCATTTGGAGCAGGATTTCGACCTGACCTGCAGTCGGTGCGACCAGGACTTCGATACGACGATCAAGGTTGATGACTTTTGCGTCTCGTACGAAATTTCTGAAAAAACTGAGTTCGTCGATTTGACTGCGGACGCAAGAGAGAGTATAATACTCGCCCTACCGACATACCCGTTGTGTGATGAAGACTGTCCGGGGCTCGAACAGAAGGTTGAAAAACCTGCGGACGACCGATGGAGCGCGCTTGACGGTTTGAAGGTGGATTAAGATACTGTTGTAAGCAAGAACGAAGGAGAAGAAAAATGGCAAGTCCTAAGAACAGAGTTTCGAAAATGCGCAAGCGTCAGCGTGTCGCTTCCCTCGAGAAGCCGATCCTCGCGCAGGTCGGAACCTGCCCTGCTTGCGGCGCGGCCGTCCGTTCCCACCGTGCGTGCCCGAAGTGCGGTACGTACAAGGGCCGTAAGGTTGTCGCTGTCGAGGCCTAATCCCTAAAGGTTAGCCCATGACGCGCGTTGCGCTTGATGCGATGGGGGGCGATTTCGCCCCCAAGCAAATCGTCGTCGGAGCGGTTGAGGCCGCTTGCGGTATTCCGGACGTCAAGATCCTTCTGGTCGGCCAGATGGCTGCGATTCAGAAGGAGATCGATGCTTTTTCGAAAGACCGCAAGCAGTTGGTCCAGCGCGCGATTGAGAAGGGCACTCTCGAAATCGTTCACGCGCCTGACGAGGTGGAGATGAGCGACGAGCCGGTTGAAGCGGTCCGCAAGAAAAAGGACTGCTCGATCAACGTCGCGATGCGCCTCGTGAAGGAGAAGCGTGCCGATGTCTTCGTTTCCGCGGGCAATTCCGGCGCCGTGGCGACGAGCGCGATTCTGACGCTTGGCCGCATTCCCGGCGTGAAGCGTCCTGCGATTGCGATGATTCTCCCGACTGCAGCTCCTGGCCGTCCGATCCTCCTCCTCGATGCGGGCGCGAACATGGACTGCAAACCCGAATGGCTCACGCAGTGGGCAATCATGGGGTCGGTCTATTCCCAGGCGGTGCTCGGCCGAGAGAAGCCGGCGGTCGGTCTGGTGTCGATCGGCACGGAAGACTGCAAGGGCAACCAGCTGGTCCACGAGACGCATCCTCAGATCAAGGCGATCAAGGACCTGAATTTCGTGGGCAATATCGAGGGGCATGACATCTGCGGCGGCAAGATTGATGTCGCGGTGGCCGATGGTTTTGTCGGCAACGTGATTCTCAAGTCTGTCGAGTCGGTGGCGCACGCGATTGGCGGTTGGCTGAAGGCCGAGATCAAGAAGAATTTCTTCCGCATGTTCTGTGCGCTCATGATGAAGGGCGCCTTCAAGGCGCTCAAGAAGCAGATGGATCCTGAGGTCTACGGCGGTGCGCCGCTCCTCGGCGTTCCTGGTGCCGTCATCATCACGCACGGCAATTCCACGCACAAAGCTATTTTCTACGCCGTCAAAGCCGGCGTCGCTGCGGCGACCAACGACGTGTCGGGCCTTATCGAGAAATCGATCGCCGAGCACGCCGAGGGCGTTAAGTAGCACATGAGCGAATACAATTTCTCTGCCATTGAGAAGAAGTGGCAGAAGTTCTGGCTCGAGAACAAGACCTTCAAGACTCCTTCGGTCAGTGACAAGCCGAAGTTCTACTGTCTCGACATGTTCCCCTATCCATCGGGCGCGGGCCTTCACGTCGGCCATCCCGAGGGTTACACGGCGACGGATATCCTGTGTCGCTACAAGCGCATGAAGGGCTTCAACGTCCTGCATCCGATGGGTTGGGACGCCTTTGGTCTGCCGGCCGAACAGTACGCGGTCGAGACGGGCACGCATCCGGCGATCACGACGAAGAAGAACGTCGATCGTTTCCGCGAGCAGATCCGTGCGCTCGGCTTCTCCTACGACTGGGACCGCGAGGTCAACACGACCGATCCCAAGTACTACAAGTGGACGCAGTGGATCTTCGAGCAGCTCTACAAGAAGGGCCTCGCCTACGTCGCCGAGGTGCCGGTGAACTGGTGTCCCGCGCTCGGCACGGTGCTGGCGAACGAGGAGGTCATTGACGGACGCTCCGAGCGCGGCAACCATCCGGTCGTCCGCATGCCGATGCGTCAGTGGATGCTCCGCATCACCGAGTACGCGGAGCAGCTCCTGGCGGGTCTCGACGATCTTGACTGGCCGGAAGGCGTCAAGGAGATGCAACGCAACTGGATCGGCAAGTCCACGGGTGCGCTCGTTGACTTCAAGGCGACGGGCACGGCGGATACGATCACGGTCTACACGACCCGTTGCGACACGCTTTTCGGCGCGACCTACATGGTCCTTTCTCCCGAGCACAAGCTGGTCGCCAAGTGGCTGGAGGACGGCACGATCAAGAACGCCGAAGACGTGAAGGCCTATCAGAAGAAGGCCGCCGGCAAGAGCGATCTCGAGCGTACCGAGCTCAACAAGGAGAAGACGGGCGTTCGTCTCGAAGGCGTGACGGGACACAACCCGGTCAACGACACCGAGATTCCGATCTTCATCTCCGATTACGTTCTCGCGACCTATGGTACCGGTGCCATCATGGCCGTGC
>CALZAJ010000219.1 GCA_945613785.1 uncultured Verrucomicrobiota bacterium
GGGCGTCGAGGGCGTGCACCGCTTCCTCAAGCGCGCGAACCGTCTCGTCACCGAGACGCCGCTCGCCGATCGTCCGATGACCAAGGCCGAGGCGAAGACGCTGAACGCGATGGTCAAGAAGGTCGGCGAGGACCTCGAATCGCTCGCGTTCAACACGGGCATTTCCGCGATGATGGTCTTCATCAACGAGGCCGAAGACGAGGCGAGGGCGGGTGATCTCCCGAAGGAGATGCTTGAGAAGTTCGTGCTCTGTCTTGCGCCGTTTGCGCCGCACCTCGGTGAAGAGCTCTGGCAGTTCCTCGGTCACGACGACACGCTCGCTTACGAGCCGTGGCCGGCGTTTGATCCGAAGGCGCTCGTTGAGGACGAGATCGAGATTCCGGTGCAGGTGCTCGGCAAGCTCCGTGGTCGCATCATGGTTCCGGTTGCCGCGACGCCTGCCGAGATGGAGGCGCTTGCGAAGGCCAATGTCGATGTCGCGAAGTTCCTCGAGGGCAAGACGATCGTCAAGGTCATCGCCGTGCCGAAACGCATGGTCAACTTCGTTGTTCGGTAATTTGGCCGGGCGGTCGGTCCACGGCCGCTCTGCGTTGAAAGGGGAGCCATGGCATCGATCAAGTTCTTGAAGGTCCTCGGAGACTGGCGCGCTGTGGCCGACGCAGCCCGCACCACGATTCGTCGTGACGAGGGTGAGGGTGAGCCGAGTTCGAAGTGGAAGAAGCGCATTCTCCTCGCGGAGCATTCGCCGATTCGCAAGCTCTGCTTCAACTGGAAGTGGCTGGATCTTCCGTATTGGGTGTCTGTTCATTTCGTCCGTCACAAGTACGGCATCGAGCATTTTGTCTCGACGCAGCGTACCGACCGCACGGGTGAGGATCGGAATGCGAAGATGCAGGACGCGCCGGTGATGCACGAGTGCTTCGCCAATCCGCAGGCGATCATGTTCATTTCTCGTCGCCGCCTTTGCAATCAGGCCTCGCCTGAGACACGTGCGGCGTGGAAGCTGGTGGTCGATGAGATTGCCAAGGTCGAACCCGAGCTGGCCGCGTGCTGTGTGCCGGAGTGCGTTTACCGTGGCTTCTGTCCGGAGTTCAAGCCCTGCGGCTTCTGCGGT
This sequence comes from uncultured Verrucomicrobiota bacterium, assembly GCA_945613785.1. GTDB lineage: Bacteria > Verrucomicrobiota > Kiritimatiellia > RFP12 > UBA1067 > UBA1067. Next base: position 1,115 of record CALZAJ010000219.1, read on the forward strand.
TCGCCGGCTTATCAGCAGATGGTCGAGAAATACCGTGAGGTGAAGTGACGGCCTATTCCTACGGGCAGCAACCCTCGGACCTGACGGCGCGGGATCTCTCGCTCGGCTGGCTTTCGGGGGTTCGTCATTTGAAGGCGACCTCTGCCTCTGGATCGTATTGGCACACGCATGAGGCGATGCAGCTGCTCTTCTGCATCAAAGGCGAGTTCGCCTACGAGTTTCGTGATCGTCCGCAGGAGGTTTTGACGGCCGGACATTTCATCGTCATCCCGATGGGCTGCGAACATCGTCTGGCCGAGGCAATCGATCCGGCGGGACATCGTGTGGAGATGCTCGTTTCGCCCGAGGGGAAGGGGCGTTATTCGCCGTTCCCATCTGATGTCGTGGAGTCGCTGGTCACGGCGCTTTCCGAGCGCACCTGTCAGTCGGTCTCCTGTTCGCGGGAGCTGACGGCGTTGTTCCTGGAGTTGGATGCCTTGGCCTCGCGCGGGGCGAAGCAGCTGTCGTCTTCCGAATTGGCTCTTGCGCGGACGCTCAGCTGTCTTGTCTTGCAGCGTTGCGCCACTCAGCGTCAGACGCAGCCGATCAAGTCGGGCACACGTCTGATCAGGGAGGCGATCGCCTGGCTGGAGAGTCATTATTCGGAGAACGTGCGGTTGGAGCGTCTGGTGTCCTATATGGGCTATTCCCGTTCACGCCTCTTCGAGCTCTTCAAGCATGAGACGGGGCTCACGCCGGCGGATTGGCTTTCGCGCTACCGCATCAAGTGGGCGCGCAAGTTGTTGCGAAGCACCTCTCTGCCGATTGCCGAAATCGCCAGGGCCTGCGGGTATGCCTCGGCCCAGTATTTCAACGCCGCGTTCAAGAAGCAGACCGGCTCCACCCCGTCGGAATGGCGCAAGAGGAACTGATGTGATGAAGCTTTCGGTTGTCATTCCGACGCGGAACGAGGAACGTAACATCGTGCGTTCTGTTTCGGCCTTTGGGGAGCTTGTGAAGCGGGGCGAGGCGGAGGTTGTCGTCGTGGACAACGCGTCCGCTGACGAGACGCAGTCCCTGGCTCGCGGCGCGGGAGCGGCCGTTTTCGCGCAGGGACCCGAGCGGTGTGCACAGCGCAATCGTGGTTGGCGCGAGGCGAAGGGCGACTGGGTGATGTTCGTGGATGCGGACATGGAAGTGCCTTTGGCGACGCAGGAGGAGATCCTGGCACTCATCGAGGCGGGTTCCGCAGACGCCCTCTACGTGAGGGAAACGCGCGTCGGTAAGGGCTTCCGTACGAAGGTGCGGAATTTCGAGCGGTCGTTCTATGATGGGACTTGTGTTGATGGTCTGAGGGTCGTTCGTCGGTCTCTGCTGGAAAGGGTCGGCGGCTATGATGAGAACCTGACCGCTTGTGAAGACTGGGATCTCGACCGCCGACTTCTTGCGGTGGGCGCCCGCACGATGGTTACGTCCGGAGACCTTTACCATCATGAGGAGGAGCTGACGTTCCGCAGGCTGATGGCGAAGAAGAAATACTATTCCGGTACGGTCGATGACTATCGCCGCAAATGGCCGGGCGATCCGGTTGTGAAGAGGCAGTTCTCCCCTTGGTATCGATTTGTCGGCGTCTTTGTAGAGAAGGGAAAGTGGAAGAAGGTGCTCGGTCATCCTCTTCTCTTTCTCGGCGTTCTTTTCGAACGCTTCTCAGTTGGCCTGGTCTATCTCCTGAACCGCGGGAAATAAGGGCTTGATGACGCCCTGCGCCTGACTTTGGAAGAGAGGCGGGGGGCTTTCGGCTTTATGTGATTGTTCTTCATTTGATATAATATCCTTGAGGTGTGATTGTTCGCTGATTAA
>CALZAJ010000220.1 GCA_945613785.1 uncultured Verrucomicrobiota bacterium
GAGACGGGCAGCACGATCGCCTGGGCGTCGATTCCACGCGGCGCGCATACGGTGAGACTCGTCGTGAGCAACGGCGCGGGCGAGACGGCGGAGTGCGAGCTGAAGGACGTCATCAAGGTGACGACGACGCACGTCTATGCGAACGAGAAGGGCACGAACACCTATCCCTACGACACGCCGGAGAAGGGCGCGAATAAGCTGCAGGACGCGCTGGATGCGGTGTGGTGCACGGCGGAGCAGCCGGGTCTCGTGACGGTCCAGCCCGGCAGCTACTCTCCGTATTCTAAGTGGTTCGTGCTCAACAAGCCAATTCGCCTCGTCGCGGCAGAGGGGCCGTCGGTGACGACGATTGCCGCAAACGATCCGAACGGTCCGAGCTACGACGGCAAGCGGGTCTGCCGCGGTCTCTTCGTCACCCACGAGCAGGCCTGGATCGAGGGCTTCACGGTGCGGGATGGCTGGTGGTATTCCGCCGCGGGCGATTCGGGGCCTGGCGGCATGCGCATGTCGGCAGGCGTCGTGACGAACTGCGTGTTCACGAACAACCGCGGTGGCGACAACGGCGGCGCGGTGCAGATGAGCGGCGGTCTGCTGATTGACTGCCGCCTCTACGGCAACTGGGCGCGCTACAACAACGACGGTTGCAACACGCGCGGCGGCGGCATCTACATGACGGGAGGTGAAGTCGCCCTTTGCGTCGTCAGCAACAACTGGGCGGCTATCCGGGAAACGATAGACGGCACTGGCGGCGGCGTGTGGATGTCGGGCGGCACACTCCGCGACTCGCTGCTCGCCGACAACTATTCGAAGGTGCCAGGCGTGCGTGGCGTCGGACTCGCCATTTCGGGGGGCGTGGCCGAGCGGTGCGTGATTTCCGGCAACTCGATGCGCTCGACGGTGGTCAACGACGCTGCGGGCGCGTGGATCTCTGGCGGCACGATACGCAACTGTCTCATCGCGGGGAACAAGGCGAACAACAACGGTGCGGGCGTGTACCAGACGGGCGGCACGATGGAGTTTTGTACGGTGACGGCCAATACGTCCGCCAACAAGAAAAACAGCGGCCTTTACTTGGACGGCGCTAAAGCCGTCAATCGCTTCAACATCATCTACGGCAACGGCGAAGGCGTTGCGGCCGAGCCGGAGTGCAACCTTCATTTCGCGAAGGCGCAGACCTTCACGAGGAACATCGTACAGCCAGCGACAGACGGGGCGGACAACATTGCCAGCGACCCCGGCTTCACGGACGCGGCGGCGGGCGACTACACGCTTGGCGCGGGTTCGCCGGCGATCGACAAGGCGATTGAGTTTGAGGCGGACTACCTGACGGTCGATCTCGCCGGCAACGTGCGTCCGAAGGACGGCAACGGCGACGGCGACGCGGTCTGCGACCTCGGCTGCTACGAGGCGCCGGATGCGAGTGAAGGTCCTCTTTCATGCAACTTCTCTCCGCTCGAATCGAGCGGGCTTGACGAGGTGACGGTGACCTTTGAGGCGTCAGTCTCGGGCAGCGGGTCGAAGGGTGAACTCCACTACAACTGGGACTTCGGCGAAGGCGTTCTCGTGGACGGCTCGGCCGATGTGCCGAATCCGACGGTGAAGTTCTCGACTTACGGCAGCCATACGGTGTCGCTGACGGTGACGGCGGAAGGGGGCAAGACGGCGACGAAGACGGCCCTCAACTGCGTGAAGGTCGGTTCGACGACGATATATGTGAATGAGGCGAACGAGTCGCCCAGGTGGCCCTACAACACGTGGGAAACGGCGGCGACGGACCTGACGGAGGCGTTTAACTCGATCATTCTCGCGAGCGGCAGCGTGCCGACCTTCGTGCTGACGAACGGCACGTATCGCGTCGAGCAGAAGGCGTTCATCCTCTCGTTCCCGGTGCACTTCACGAGCGTGGAGGGTCCGGAGAAGACGATCGTGCAGGCGGCGAATCCAGATTCCAACAACAAGGCCGTCTTTTGGGTCGAAAACGCCGGTGCGCAGGTTGACGGACTGGCGATGACTGGTGCCTACTGGGATGGCTTGGATGGCGGCGGGGCCTCGGCGTTGCGGCTTACGGCGGGCGTAGTCTCGAACTGCGTCATTCGCAATTCAAGCGCGGGCCGCAGCAGCTATGGCGCAGTATCCGTGAGCGGCACGGGGTTACTGACGCATTCGGTCATCCGCAGCTGTTCCTGCGATTCGTCCTTCAGTGCCGGCGCTTCGCAGCACGGCGGCGGCCTGGCGATCTGGGGTGACGGTGTCGTCGCGCACACGGTCGTCTCCAACTGCTATTCGACGTCGATCTCGCAGGACTGCGCGGGCGGCGGCGTCTATCAGTACGGCGGCACGCTGCGCGACAGCCAGGTGCTTGACTGCTACATTTCCGGCAAGGACTATCAGGGCGCGGCGATCTGGCAGTCGGGCGGACTCTGCGAGCGTTGCGTCTTCGGCGACACGAAGAACAAGGACTCCTACGGCGCGGCTGTCTACCTGACGGGCGGCACCAACCGCAACAACCTCGTGCGCGGGGCGTGGACGAGCAAGGGTGCGGCACAGGCGCTCACGATGACGGGCGGCTGGTTCTGGAACAACACGGTGGTCACCAACGGCTGGGGTTCGACGCAGGCGTCGCCGGTCGCGGCGGTCGTGACGGACGGCGAGGTGAAGAACTGCCTCTTCGCGCTGAACGCCGGCACGGACGTGAGCGACTCGAGCGGCAAGGTCTGGTATTCGCGCTTTGCGGAGGCGACAGGCGCGCGTTACAATCTCGCGGCGGATCCGAAGCTGCGCAGCCCGAAGCGTGACGACTGGAGGGTCCGCTCGACATCTCCGTGCGTTAATGCGGGTGACGCCTCCGTTTGGGAAGGGGTGGAAAATCCGATCGATCTCAGGGGCGATCCGCGTGTTCTCAACCGGCAGGTCGACATCGGCTGCTACGAGGTGCC
>CALZAJ010000221.1 GCA_945613785.1 uncultured Verrucomicrobiota bacterium
GGCACGGTCTTCCCGATCGAGAAGATCGCCGAGATCTGCAAGGAGCACGGCGCCATCTTCCATACGGACGCCGTTCAGGTCGCAGGCAAGATTCCCGTTGATGTCTCGAAAGTCCCTGTCGACATGCTGTCGATGAGCGGCCACAAGTTCCACGCCCAAGGGCATCGGCATCTTCGACGTCCGCAAGGGCACGAAGCTCAAGCCGTTCATGCTGGGTGGCCACCAGGAAGCGGGGCGCCGTGCGGGCACGGAGAACGTCCCCTACATCATCGGCCTCTCGAAGGCGTGCGAACTCGCGCGCCTCGGCATGGCCAGGGAAGCCGAGCAGCTCACGGTCCTCCGCGACAAGCTCGAGGCCGGCATCCTCGCGAAGTGTCCGAACGTCCGCGTCAACGGCGATAAGGCGAACCGCCTGCCGAACACGCTCAACCTCAGCTTCGAGTACATCGAAGGTGAGGCGATAGCGTATCACCTGTCGGATCTCGGCATCTGCATCTCGACGGGCAGCGCCTGTGCGTCTGGCTCGCTCGATCCGAGCCATGTCATCCGCGCGATGGGCGTCCCCTTCATCGCCGTCCACGGCTCCGTCCGCTTCTCCCTCTCGCGTTACAACACGATGGAGGAAGTTGACTACGTCCTTGAGAAGCTCCCGCCGGTGATCAAGAACCTGCGCGACCTCTCGCCGTTCGGTCCGGACATGGATCCGACCACGTTCAAGTGACACGCGCTCACATATGGAACTGAAGATTCTCGGAGTTGAAATGAAACACGTCCTGACCGCCCTTTTCGCCGCCCACTTTGCCCTGTTCCTCTGCCTGACCTCCGGGTGCCGGCGTGAAGACAACCGTGAACTGACCGTGGAGATCCCTTCGATGACCGTGGCGGATTCCAATCGCGTGGTCCTCGCCTTCGTCCTGGGCGATCCGCGTCGTTCGCGCGAAGCGCACTTCTACGACGGCATCGATCCGACGAGCTTCCGCTTTGACTTCGCGAAGAAGACGCTGACGATGAAGTACGACTCCATGAAGATCGCCCATACCAACATCCGCATGCTGTTGCAGGAGGCGGGTCTGGAAGTCGTTTTCCCGGAGAACAACAAGAGTGGCGTCGCGGGCTATCTCGATGTGAAGCCAGCGTCCGTCGACTGATCAGAACATCCCGCCGTTGACGGAGATGACCTGGCGCGTCAGGTAGGCCGCGCCATCCGAAAGCAAATAGCTGACCAACGAGGCGATTTCCGAGGGCTTGCCGAAACGGCGCATCGGGATCGCCTTTTTCACTTCGTCAATCGCTTCGGGAATGATCGAATCGACCATCTCCGTCTCGATGACGCCAGGGGCGATCGCATTGACGGTGATGCCGCGCTTGGCGAGCTCGACCGCCAGGGCCTTGACAGCCCCGATGATACCGGCCTTCGCGGCGGAATAATTGACCTGTCCACGGTTGCCGGCGATGCCGGAGACAGAGGACAATGCGATGATGCGGCCCTTGATGCGAGCGGACACCATCGGCATCACGCAGGGTTTAAGGACGTTGTAGAAGCCCGTGAGATCGGTGTCGATCACCTTGTCCCATTCCTCGTCTTCCATCGCGGGAAACGCATTGTCGCGGTTCACACCCGCGTTGAGGACGACACCGTAGTAGGGTCCGTTCGCCGCAATGTCGGCTTCAAGCGCCGCCTTGGCCGCAGCGCGGTCCGCGATGTCGAACTGAAGGTCGGTGCCGCCCGAACGGACGGAATGCGTCACCACCTGGTAGCCTTCGGCCGCAAGGGCATCTGCAATCGCCTTTCCAATGCCGCGCGAAGACCCCGTCACAAGCACTCTTTTCATCCAACCCTCACAATCCCGGCCGAAGCCGAATAACCCGCGCCAAAGCCCGCGATCAGCATGCGCCCCTTCTTGCCGCTCTCGGCAATGGCCATCGGGACGGAGCAGGAACCGGGATTCTTGCGGTCCTCGGGAATCGTCAGGAGGCGATCGGAGAGTCCGAGGGATTTCGCGAGCTGACGGACCATATACGGATTCGCCTGATGCGGCGCGAACCAGTCGACGTCGGTCCCGAATCCACGCAAGAATTTCGAAACCTCGGTCGCGACGAAATTGAAGACCTTCATGCCGTCCATCTTGATCGGACCCGTCTCGCCGCATGAGAGGTCCGTCGAGAAACGAGAGAGGAAGTCGAACGTCGATGTCCCCGCCCCGACGCTTACGAGCGTCGCCGTGCAGGCGTCGGAGAAGATGGCGCCCGTCGCATGGTCCGTCGGATCCACGAGACGTGACTGCACGTCGCCGTCGATGACGATGACCTTCTTGCCCGTATCGGCTGCAAGGCGTCCCGCGAGATAGACGGCATAGGGATAGGCGCTACAGGCCATCTGCAGGTCGAAGGCCGGAGTCGAAGCGGGGAGACCGAGCCAGGAAGCCGCTCGCACGGCCAACGAGGGGAAACGGTCGGCAAGGGAGAACGTCGCGGCGAGAACGCCGCCGACTTCGTCGGGGAACACCGCGAGTCCGTCGACCGCGCGATGCGCCAGACCGACGAGATCGTCCTCCCGACCCGTCGAGACTGAAATGCGTTCCAGCACAATCTCCGGCACGGAGATCATTACAGCACGTCCTCGAGATCGGGCAACTTGTTCACCAGCCAGGTGCGGCAGGCGTTGAAGACCTCCTGGGCCGTCGAACCGGTGGGGACGGAATCAGGAACCTTCGCATACTCGTCGAGGTCGGCGCGCGTCAGACGCGACAGGAGCTTCGCCATGCCCGGAATGAACGTCGCGCTCATCGAGAGCTCATCGACGCCAAACGCGGCCCAGAGGAGTCCGACCACAGGATCCGAAGCCGACTCGCCGCAGACCGCAACGGGGATGCCCTTCGCATGGCCGGCCGCAACCGTCATCTTCACGAGTGTGAGGATGGCCGGATTCAGG
>CALZAJ010000222.1 GCA_945613785.1 uncultured Verrucomicrobiota bacterium
CCGCGGTGGTCGAGATCGAGCTCACGAAGTCCGAAGTCGCAGCTCCCGCCGCGGCTGAAGCGAAGTCCGAGGCGAAGGCCGAAGAGACGTCCGAAGCGAAGGACGCGCCGGCTCCGCGCAGTGTGAAGATCACGAGCGAGCGCACCGACTATGATCGCAAGGAAGGCGTCATCATGTTCGACCGCAACGTCTGTGTGGACGATGTCGAGTACAAGATGCATGCCAATCAGCTGTACGTGTTTCTCGATGGTACGAACGATCTGAAGCGCATCGTCGCGATCGGCAATGTCGCGATCACGAACGAAACGCGTGTCGGCACCTGTGCGAAGGCGGCCTACACGAAGTCGACCTCCAAGATCGTTATGTACGGCGACGGCGCGTTGGTGATGGCGCGGCTGGAGGACAACGGCAAGAACCGCAGCTCGGTCGAAGGTCGCAAGATCACGTTCTGGATCGATTCCGAGCAGGTTGAGGTCGAGGGCTCGACGGTGACGCTTGATGCCGGCAAGCTCGGCGGCAAGGATGGTGCGAAGAAGCTGCTCGGGAAGTAAGAGCACGGTTAGAGGATGGTTGGAAGAAGATGGAAGAAGACTTGGTAGCGAAGGCGATGAGCGAGATGGCTGCGGAGAAGTCCGCGGCCGCCGCCGTTCGCACCGAACCCGATCTCGTGGCGACCGGGCTGGTGAAGATTTACGGCGACCGCACGGTGGTGAACGGGATGGACGTCTCGTGCTCGTGCGGCGAGGTGGTTGGTCTGTTGGGGCCGAATGGCGCTGGCAAGACGACGACGTTCTACATGGTGGTGGGGCTCGTGAAGCCGGATGGCGGCAAGGTCGTCTTCCGCGGCGAGGACATCACGGATCTGCCGGTCTTCCTCCGTGCGCGCAAGGGTCTCGGCTATCTTGCGCAGGAGGCGTCGATCTTCCGCAAGCTGACGGTCTGGGAGAACGTGATGGCGATTCTCGAGACGATGGACATGTCGTCCAAGAAGCTCAAGGAGCGTGCGGAAGAGCTGTTGACGCCGTTCGATCTCATGAAGGTCGCGAAGCAGCCCGCCTATACGCTTTCGGGCGGCGAGCGTCGCAAGCTCGAGATTGCCCGCGCGCTCGTGCGCAATCCGGCGATCCTGATGCTGGACGAGCCGTTCGCGGGCGTGGATCCGCTCAGCGTGAACGAGATTCAGGACATCGTCCGGAAGCTTGCGAAGCAGGGTCTTGGGATCATCATCACCGATCACAACGTGCGCGAGACGCTGAGTGTCGTCGACCGCGCTTACATGGTTTACAATGGCCGGCTCCTCAAGGAGGGGACGACGGCGGAGCTCATTGCAGACGATGAGGTCCGCAGCCGTTACCTGGGAGCCGGGTTCAGGATGTAATCACACGAAAAGGGAAGGAGGCCAACAATGGCTATTGAAGTTACGATGCGCCATAGCGACGTCCGTATCGAGTCGCTCAAGGAATACGCGGAAGCCCGCATGCAGAAGCTCCAGGAGAAATTTCCGAAGGTGACCTCGATCAACATCGTCATCGACGTTGACGTGAAGAAGCACATGTACATGTGCGAAGTCGTCGCCAACCGTCTCGGTGAGACGGCCGTCGGTTCCAAGCAGTTCTCCGAGAGCGCGAAGAGCGTGATCGATACCGCGGCGGCGGCGGCCGAGCGTCAGCTCCTCCGCATGCGCGTCAAGGCCCGCAAGGGTACGGTCCGCAAGCAGCGTGCGGCGTCCGCCAAGAACTAATTGATGAACCGCATTCCCTCCAGCGACGCGGTCAACGGTGTGGCCTTCACGGTCGCCGACTTCCTTGAAGCCGGCCGTGAGCGGTTGCAGCTTGAGCTCGTCGCCGGAAAGGGGAACGTCGGCATGACGATCGAAGAACCGGTCGTCAACCGTCCGGGCCTGGCCCTGACGGGTTTCTTCGAGAACTTCGCCTGGCAGCGAGTGCAGATGCTGGGTAACGCGGAGTTCGCCTACCTCAAGTCGCTGACTCCTGAGGAGCGGATGATCCGTTACGAGTTGCTGCTGGCGCATCAGGCGAAGATATTTGTCTGCACGGCGGGGCACGTTCCGCCGAAAGATGCGATCGATGCCGTGGAGAAGGCGGGAGGTGTCATCCTGACGTCTGCGCTGATGACTCGTGTGTTCGCGCGCCATGCGACCTTCATCCTGGAGGCCCTGGGTGCGCCGCGCACGTCGCTCTACGGCACGATGTGCGAGGTCTGCGGTCTTGGCGTCCTCTTCGAGGGCGATCCGGGCCTGGGCAAGAGTGAGACGGCGCTTGGCCTCATCAAGCGCGGTTCGGCGCTCATCGCCGATGATCTCACGTGTGTGCGCAAGGACGTCGCCACCAATCTCCTCTTCGGGAGCGCGAGCGACTCCACGGCGGGCTACATGGAGATCCGAGGCATTGGTATCATGCATGTGCCGAGCGTGTTCGGCATCAATGCTGTGCGTGGCGAGAAGCGGCTGCAGCTCGTCATCACCTTCAAGCGTCTTCAGGACATCCGCGGCGAGGTCGACCGAATCGGTCAGACGCGGCGGACGCGGGAGATCCTTGGAGTCGAGATTCCGAATGTGATCATCCCCGTTTCGGAAGGGCGCGATCTCGTCAATCTGGTCGAGACCGCGGCACAACAGCAAAAACTGATTTTGGCGGGATATGATCCCGTCAGCGACCTGTCGAACCGTCTGCACCGTCGTGCGGGACGGCCGACTGTCGAAAGAAAGAAGGGCAAACGCAATGGCTGAAAAGATCACCCGAGAGCTCAAGCTCCTGAACAAGTACGGAATGCACGTGCGTCCGGCCGGACTCTTCGCGAAGACCGCGAGCCGCTATGACGCCGAAGTGGAGGTCGAGAAGGACGGCAACGTCGTCTCCGGCAAGTCCATCATGGCGCTCATGACCCTCGAGGCCACCTGCGGCACCGTT
>CALZAJ010000223.1 GCA_945613785.1 uncultured Verrucomicrobiota bacterium
ACGGCGGTCTGCTTGCCGTTGAGCGCGGCGATGTAGGCCGCGCGCATGGCGACTTCGGTCTTGCCGTAGCCGGCGTCGCCGCAGATGAGGCGGTCCATCGGCTTGCGTCCGCCGAGATCCTTCTTGATGGCCGTGATGGCCGCGAGCTGGTCGGGCGTCTCCTCGTAGGGGAAAGCGGCCTCGAAGGCGTCAAGTCCGTCGCACGCGACGTCATAGACGAAGCCGGGTACGATCTCACGCTTGGCCTGTGTCTCGAGCAGGGCCGCCGCAAGATCGGCGACGGCCTTCTGGGCGTCGGCCTTGTCCTTGTTCCACCGTTTGCCGTCCAGGCGGTGCAGATGGACCTGTTCGCCCTTGACGCCCACATAGCGCGAGAGGAGGTGGGCGTGAGTCGAGGGGACGTGGAGCTTGGCGCCGTCGGCGTATTCGATCGTGAAGACCTCGCTCCGCTTGCCGTCCATCAGGATTTCCGAGGAGCCGATGAAGCGTCCCACGCCATAGTCCACATGGACGACGTACTCGCCCGGTTCGAGGTCGTCGAAGTCGTTGAGGCGCGGACCCTGGGCGGACACCGTGCGCGAGAGACGGGTCTTCTTCTTGGTGAAGACGCGGTCCGCCTTGGTCACGACCAGGAGCCCCTGGCGGCCTGGATGTCCGGGGGCGCCGGCGGAGATCTCAAAGCCGCCCGAGAGGTCGTCCATCCGCAGAATGTGGTCGCCCCGTTTCTCGGATGCCTCCAAGTGCTGGTTCAGACGCAGGCGGGCCGCGTCGAAGAGTTCCGGGTGATGGGCCTCCTCCGCACCCAATTCGGCGAAGCCTGGCAGCGGCGTGGTCTGGAAGGGCATCGTCGGGACGCCGCGAGGCGCCGGATCGCCGATGTAGACCGTCGGTCGCGGACCGTTGGTCACAGGTAGCTGGTAGGAGTTGTGCTCGAGTGCGAGGATCGTCGCGTCGCCCGGCAGAAGGTCCAAGAGCGTCGTGCGGGGTCTGTCCCCATCGTCCGACCCCTCCACCTTGTCCCGAATCGGCATCAGTTCGACGGTGGCGATGCGCTCAATCGACCGCTGGGAGGCCGCATCGAAGGTGCGGAGACTCTCAAGGTCGTCACCGAAGAACTCCGCTCGCACCGGGAATTCATCGCCCGGACTCCAGGCGTCGACAATGCCGCCACGAACCGAATAATCACCCTCTTGCTCAACAGTTGGTACGCGATTATAGCCAAGATCCGCCAGTTTTGCGCAGATATCTGTGAAAGTGAGGGGGTCTGTCCCCAATCGGAGTGCGGGGACAGACCCCTGCGGGATGGTGGTAGCAAGGGCGGGGAACGGGGTAACCACCACGCACGGGTAGGGGGACAGACTCCAGGCTTTGAGGGCGGCGAGGGTTTTGAGGCGGGTGCCGAGGGAGGCCTTGTCGCCAGAGAGCAGGGTCGGAAACTCCAGGATGCGGGTCTGGAAGGTGGGGGCGGCGGGAGAGTGCGTGAGCAGACGAAGATCGTCAACTAGGCGGTCCGCATCGGGGATGCCCGGGGTGACGGCCAAAACGAGTGTTCCGCTGCCTGTCTCGCCTGTGGCCAAGGCGAGCGCCAGGAAGGCATCCGCAGACCCCGTCAGAGACGAAAGGGCATATGTCCCGCCGGGGACAGACCCCGGGGGTGGTAGACGAGATGCGAAAATTTCAAGCGCATCTTTCATGATTGGTGCAATTATAGCACAAAATTACGCTCTTTGCGATTGACTACGAGTGCCCAATAAGAGTAAAATATCCCATTCTTATAGAAAGAAGGGCATCAGATGAAGCAGATCGGAGTTGGCATTCTGGGTTTTGGAACCGTGGGCGCGGGCGTCGCGGACGGTCTCCTGAAGCATCGTGACGTCATGGCCAAGCGCCTGGACGTCGACATCGTTCTCAAGAAGATCGCAGATCTCGACATTACGACGGATCGTGGCATTGCGGTTCCTGCGGGCATTCTGACGACGGACGCGGCGGCGACGATCGCCGACCCTGAGATTCAGATCATCGTCGAAACGATCGGCGGCACGGGCATTGCGAAGAAGTTTGTCCTGGATGCGCTCAACGCGAAGAAGTGTGTTGTGACGGCGAACAAGAAGCTGCTCGCCGAGTACGGCCAGGAGATTTTCGAGACGGCGAAGGCCAACAACGTCGACATCTATTTCGGCGCCTCGGTCGGCGGCGGCATTCCGATCATCCGCGTGCTGCGCGAGGGTCTCGCGGGCAATGACATCGAGTCGATCCACGGCATCCTCAACGGCACGTGCAACTACATCCTCACGCGCATGGAGAATGAGGGCCTTCCCTTTGACGTCGTCCTCAAGGACGCCCAGAAGCTCGGGTACGCCGAGGCGAATCCCTCGCTTGACGTCGACGGCTTCGACACGGCGCACAAGGCGTGCATTCTCGCGGCGCTCGCGTTCGGCTTCCAGCCGTCGGTCGATCAGGTTCAGGTCGAGGGCATCCGCAATCTTGCGGGCGAGGACGTGAAGTACGCGGCCGACTTCGGCTATCGGATCAAGCTCCTCGCGGTCGTCGCGCGCCAGGGCGACGAAGTCGAGGTGGGCGTGCATCCGACGCTCGTTCCGTTCACGCACATGCTCTCCAACGTCAACGACGCGTTCAACGCGGCGATGGTGAAGGGCGACATGAGCGACTACACGATGTACTACGGTCGCGGCGCCGGCCGCGCGCCGACGGCTTCGACGGTCGTGGGCGACATCGGCGACATCGCGCGCAACCTCGCCCATGGCGAGACGCGCTATGCGCGTGGCGTCCCGAACTACGCGGAGGGCAAGATCAAGCTCCGCGCGGCGAGCGACATCGCCTCGAAATTCTACATCCGCTTCCTCGTCGAGGACAAGGCGGGCGCGTTCGGCACGATCGCGTCCAT
>CALZAJ010000224.1 GCA_945613785.1 uncultured Verrucomicrobiota bacterium
GACAACATGCGCGCGAAGATCAAGAGCGCGATGAGCTATCCTGTCATCGTCCTTTGCTTCGGCGTCCTTGCGGTGATCGGCGCGTTGGTGTGGATCATTCCGAAGTTCCAGAAGGTGTTCGCCTCTCTTGGCGCGACGCTGCCGTTGCCGACGCGCATGCTGCTCAACACCTCAGACTTCGTCATCAACTATGGCTGGGCGATGGCGCTCGGTCTGGCGGTGTTCGTCATCTGGTTCCGGAAGTGGAAAGAGACGCCGAAGGGCCGGCTCAAGGTTGACGGCTGGAAGCTCAGGGCCCCGCTCATCGCCGGCATCATCGCGACCGGTGCGTATTCCTCGCTTGCCTACACCCTCAAGACGCTGATGGACAACGGTGTCAATGTCCTGCTGGCGCTCAAGATCGCCGAGGAGACCTGCGGCAATGCCGTGATCGGTCAGGCGTTGGCGGAAGCTCGCAAGCGCGTGACGGACGGTACGTCCATCTCGGGTCCGTTGGCGGCCTCGGGCGTCTTCCCGCGTCTGATGACGGACATGCTGGCCGTCGGCGAACAGGCCGGCAATATGGCGGGGTCGCTGGAGCACATCGGCAAGCGCTACCAGAAGGACATGGACCGCAATATCGCGACGTTCACCAACGCGCTTGAGCCGTTGCTGATCGTCTTGATCGCTGGTGTCGTCGGCTTTGTGGCCGTGGCCATCCTGATGGCGGTCTTCCAAATTTCCTCTTCGATCGGGTGACGGGCGATGACGTTGCTGCCGCCTGAGGAGATTGGTGCCAAGATGCACGCCCTGAAACTCTGGGGGCGCATTGCGCCTTTCAATTGGGTTGTCAAACCGACGGGCACGGTCTTCCCCTATTTCTGCACGCTGATTGAGGTCCCTCAGCCCAATCCCGTGCTCTGTCGGTTCCTGATGATCGAGGGCTGGCAGACGTTTCATGACTACGTCTTCACGCGCGCGGACCGCAATTACGGCGTCTATTCCACGCCGATGGAGTTGCCTCACTTTGAACTGGTGGTGCTGGCGACCGGTGAGGTCAAGGTCTTCCGTCATGACGCGGGCTATGTGCCGCGCGAACTCTCTGCGCAGGAGAAGTCCTTGGTCTCGCGCATCATGTGGGAGGCCTATGGCGTGATGATGCGTATCGAGTCCGAGGATCGCTTGCCGTTACGCTACTCGTCCGAGAAGGCGATGTTCGCCCGTGTCGAGACGGCGAAGGGCGTCTGGGAGGATGCGCCGATGCCGATCGTGCCGCCGAATCCCTTCGTCGAGAAAGTCTCCTTTGCGAAGGCCGACATCGACCGCGCGAAGGACATTCCCTTTGCGACGGAAGAGACGCTGGAGGTCGATTTCCGGATCTTCCCCAATCTCATCACCCAGGAGCCGCGTCCACGCTATGCGTATATCCTCGCGGCCGTGGACGCCGAGACGGGCGAGAAGGTCGTCTTCGACAAGGTGTCCGTCTCCCGCGACGGCGGACTCAAGGCCCTTTGGGAGTCGATGCCGCCGCGGCTGCTGAAGAACCTGATCGCCCGCGGACGCATCCCGGGCAACATCCGTCTTCTCTCGGGGCGTGTTTTCCGCATGTTGCGTCCGCTCTGCGTTGAACTTCCGTTTAAGATTTCCCTGCATGATTCGCTACCGCGTCTTGAGCAGGCGCTGAAGGTTTGATATAATATGGGCCAAGTTTTCGCCGGGGTCGCATAGTGGTCGATTGCGCCTGATTTGTAATCAGGATCCGTAAGGACACGGGGGTTCGAATCCCTCCCTCGGCTCCAGAATAGTGAATAGCTTACAGGGAAGAGTGAACAGCTTGAAGTGAGGTTCCCCATGATTGAGACGATTGCCACTGAGAATGCGCCGAAGGCGCTGGGTCCGTACAGCCAGGCTCTCAAGGCCGGCGGTTTCATCTACTGCTCGGGTCAGATCCCGATCAATCCCGCGACGAACGCAATCGAGGCGGTGACGATCGAGGACCAGACGCGTCAGGCGATCACCAACCTCAAGAACGTGCTTGAGAAGGCCGGCTCCTCGCTCGCCAATGTGGTGAAGACGACGGTCTTCATCAAGGACATGAACGACTTCGCGGCCCTGAACGGCGTCTATGCCGAGATGTTCGGCGAGACGAAGCCCGCCCGCAGCTGCGTCGAGGTCGCGCGCCTTCCGAAGGACGTGAAGGTCGAGATCGAGTGCATTGCTGCATGCTGATTCTCGCAACGCTGGTTTCTTCGTTAACTCTGTCAATACTTTATTAACCTCAACGAAAGGACCGTGAAGATGAGCAGACTACTATTGGCGGCTGCGGTTGCGGCGGTTGCATTTGGCGCACAGGCGGCGGACATTTACGTGTCCCTCTCCACCGGCAAGAACAAGAACGCTGGCACGAAGGAGGCTCCGCTGAAGAACTTGTGGAAGGCGTTGGAAAATGCCGCGGACGGCGATACGATCCATCTGGCCGAGGGCGTCTACCCGGGCAAGATGAAGCAGAATTGGTTCCTCATTGACAAGGCCGTTTCGATTCTCGGCGGCTATTCGAAGGATTTCGCAGAGCGCAAGCCGCTCGAGCACAAGACGATGTTCCAGGCTCTGAACGAGAACAACGACAAGAAGGGCAACGGACTGGGCGTGTTCACGATCCAGTTCCCCGCGAAGGCGCCGGACGGTGTGAACATGGTTTTCGACGGACTCATCTTCGACGAGGGTTTCGCCAACTCCTACCACGCGATTAAGGGCAAGCCCGCCGACCTGGATACCGGCATGTGGCTCGAGGGTCCGGCGAAGAACCCCGCTGATGCGAACCCAAGCCCTAACCGCTATCTCGTCTATTCGGCGACGGCGAACCGCGCGACGGGCAACATCTCGT
>CALZAJ010000225.1 GCA_945613785.1 uncultured Verrucomicrobiota bacterium
AGACGATCAAGAAGAACCTCCTCATCTTCGTGACAGGCCGCCTCATCACGCCGTCCGGTCGCGAACTCACGGTCAATGCCGAGGAAACGGATGCAGCGGCTGAAGTCAAGGCTGCACCGACGGCCGACTGAGATTAGCTCTTGGCTCTTGGCTATTAGCTCTTAGCGGTTAGCGGTTAGCGTGAAAAGCTAATAACTAACCGCTAAATGCTAATCGCTAAAGGGTCAGATGAGATTCTGGCGCAATCGTTTTGCGCGAAGTCTGTTAGGGTAGATGAGTCATTGAGGAGGAATTGTTCCAATGAGAAAATTCATTCTGACTTTAGCCTGTTGCGGCCTTTTCGCGGGAATCCTGGTGGCGGAAAATACAGATACCGTGTATTGTTATTACAACACGCGCGGAACCGTATCGACTGGCAGCGACTGGAAACTGGTGACCAAGGGCGAAATCGACCCCGCTTCGGCAACGTTCGCAGTCACGCGCGGCAATGGTGTTCAGGAGGCGAATTTCGTCGCGCATCCGCCTGCCGGTCATGTGGTTATGGGATGGTATTGGAACGAAAGCGAAGACTACGTGGTCCGTAACGGTATGTCTGAGCTGACGCCAAACAGTGATCCAAATCTGACTTTGACTGTGGCGAGCGATCGTCTGTCCTGCAAGGCGACGCTGAAGGTTTCGGCTGTTCCCAACACTGTCAGGCGTGCGTTAGGCGCATATTTCGATTATCTGCCGTTCACGTTGACGTTCAGGGGGAACGGGTCGACGTCCGGCTCGACGGCGTCGATCGAGGACAAAAACATCGACTCGTCGTTCAACCTGACGGCGAACGGATTCGTGAAGACGGGCTATACGTTTAGCAATTGGACAAACGACCTTGGCTCGACGTTCAATGACAAAGCCTTGGTCACAGGCACTAGTTTCTGGGATTCGAATACATGGAAGTTCCACTCCGAGCTCTCAGCCGTGTGGGCGGCGAATGCCTATACCGTGAAGTTCAACGGCAATGGTGCGACGGGCGGATCGATGTCGGACGAGGACTTCACCTATGATTCTGCGAAGGCGCTCACGGCCAATGCCTACACGAAGGACGGCTATGCCTTCGCCGGCTGGGCGACGAGCCCGACGGAAGGGGCTGTTGTCTATGCGGACAAGCAGACGGTCAAGAATTTGACGGCGGTTCACAATGAAGTCGTGAACCTCTACGCTCGCTGGACGCAGAAGTTCATGGTGACGTTCAAAGAGGAAGAGATGTTCAACGGAACGACGCCAAACAAGGACGGCATTCTCAAGGTGGAGTATGTGCTGAAGGGTGAATCTGCGACCCCGCCTGAGGATCCTTCGCATGATGGCTATCGCTTTACCGGATGGTCCGGTAACTACACGGCGGTTGCGAAGGACGAAAAGGTCTATGCGAGCTATCGGGGCAATTCGTATAGTGTGATTCTGCATGCCAACGATGGGTCTGGCGCGAAGAGTGAGCAAGAATTTGTCTATGGCGAGGCGAAAGCCCTGCTGCCGCTTTCGCGCACGGGACACGTGCTGAAGGGCTGGGCGGAGAGCGAAGGTTCGACCGAAGTTCGGTACCAGCCGGGCGAGTCCGTCGCCAACCTGGCGACGGGAGGCGCAGTTCATCTTTACGCTATCTGGACGCCGATTTCGTACGAGGTCGTCTTTGATGGCAACGGGGGAAAGGGGGCGATGGACTCCGTCAAGCTGGAGTACGGCAAGGAATATGTCGTTCCCGAGTGCGCGTTCACCAGAACGGGATGCGAATTCCATTCTTGGCAGGTATTGGTCGGCGGGAAGGTGGCGACGAACTATCTGGCAGGAGCAGTGGTGTCGAACCTGACGTCGGAGGCTGGGGGGGTCGTGACCTTCAAGGCGGACTGGCTTGGACGCTATACCATTGCCTTTGATGCGAACGGCGGCGAGGGCGAGATGGCGGCGACGAATGTCGAGCGCGACGTCGGTTTTCAGCTGCCATCGAATGTGTTCACGCGGATCGGCTACGACTTCACGATGTGGACGACGAACCTTCCGCCGAACGAGAAGTCCCTCATTGCCGACGGCGCGACCGTCACCAATCTTGTCGCGGCAGGCGAGTCCTGTACGCTCCATGCGCTCTGGAACGCGCATCAGTACACGGTCACCTTCGACGCGAATGGAGGAACGGGTTCCGTGCCGGAGAACATGGAGTTTGCTTACGACGAGGTAAAGAAACTGCCGTCGACGCCCGTGCCAGAAGCGCCCCTGCATTATGAGTTCACCGGCTGGGGGATGGATCCAAAGCAGGAGACCGGAACTTACCAGCCCAACGAGTCGGTCTCGAACCTCACAGCGGCGGCCGACGGCGAAGTGACGCTTTATGCAATCTGGAGATTCATCCCGTCCCCGATCTCCGTGGCGCTGGACTGCAACAACCTGTACTTTGAGGACGTTACGGCGGAAAGATGGGAGGTTACGGACGATACTGACCGCGGCGCTTGCGTGACGCATCCCGCGTCTCAGGGCAAGACGGCGGCGCAGATTGCGGCGGATGTCTCAACCTCGGGAACGCTGACCTTCTGGTGGAAAGGCCAGTACGAGGAGAATCTCTGGGCTGGGCTGCAGACAATTCTTGTCATGGAATTCAAGGGTGGGACCGGTGGGACGAATCTCGTCTGCATTGCAAATGAGGAATGGCAATCTGCGAGTGTGTACATCCCGAAGGCCGATGGACAGAAAATTGTGTTTTCACACGAGTCAAACGACGATCAGGTGTGGCTGGATTCGGTTTCTTGGGAACCGGACAGCTCTGAGCATCCCGTGCCCGAGGCGACGGATGCGGTGACGATCTCGTCCGCGGCAGTTGCAGACGGCAAG
>CALZAJ010000226.1 GCA_945613785.1 uncultured Verrucomicrobiota bacterium
CGTCGATTTCAGTCACGCGACGCCCGAGTGCGTCATAGGCGTAGGTCTCGGTTTCCGAGAGGTCGCCCGCCGTGACGGTGCGCGAGAGGACGCGGTCCTCGGGGTCGTAGGTCGTGGTGGTCGTCGTGCTGGGGCGGACACCGCCGCCGGACTTCGTTTCGGCGATGACGCGGCCGAGCGCGTCGTAGGTGTAGGTGGTCGTGAGCCCTTCCGCGTCCGTCATCGTGGTGAGGCGGCGTCCCGCGTAGGTCTTCTCGACGCGCGTGCCGTCGGACTTGACGATCAGCGTCTCCTGTCCGAGGTCGTCGCGGGTGGTCGCCGTCCAGGAGACGCGGGCGTACGAACCGGGCGCGGTGCAGACATACTGCTCCTGGAGAAGAGTCTTCTTCGACGAGCGTATCTCGATCTTCACGTCGCGGGTCGTCACGTTCGGGATCTCGACATCGCCCGCGGCGTAGTGCGTGACGACGGTGCGGAACCAGTCGCCCTCGCCAATGCCGCTGTCGGTGAAGACGCCCGCCGCGCCGTTCGCTCCGGGTTCGTACTCGCCCGCGCTGTAGGCGTAGCGGTCGATCCGTCCGTCCTCGTGCATCACGAGCGACGGCAGCTCGCTGCAGGGCTTGCAGTCGCTGTAGGGCATGTAGTCCGTGTAGGTGCGGACGTTGGACGCAGACTCCCATTCGTTCGTAAGGTCCGTCGCTGAAGGATCGGAGAGCCGCACTTCTTCGACAATGCGATGTTTCATCGAATCGAGTGCTGCAAACCTGATCGTCTTCGACACAAGCACACCATCCACGTACTCCATCTCTACGCGCGGCAAGTCGAACTCTTCCGTCCCATCATCATCGTTTACGTCAATTGCGGACTGTCCACCTGGCGTGTGCGGACGCACACCAAGCGACACATACGAACAGTGAACGGTTCTTGTCGGGATATCAGAACCGGGGCGGTACTCGCGCCTTGCCACCATTCTTCCGTCATCGTCGTGTTCGTATTCCGTGCGCAGTCCTTCCGGACTTGTTTCCGACATCATGTTGCCCCGGGTGTCATACGAATAGGTCGTCACACGCGACTCGCCATCACATGTCCGGACAGATCTGGAAACCAGGCGACGTCCTGCGACAGACACGTAGTCTTTAGTCTCGAACAACTCGTAGTCGCCGCTGCGCACGAACTCGCGAACCGATATTCCACCCTGTGAACCATGCGCCGTCTCCACCCCTCGGCAATACGACCCGGACGCTTTCGTAATGAAAAAACTGACAGTCCCGTCCGGTCGCGTTTCGAAACGCATGCCGTTGTTTGCAACGACCTGATCGCCGCGCCGCTCAACGACCGGGATCGTCCGCACGACGCCGTTCGTCGCCACGGGGCCGACGTCATAACTCACATACGGAACCGCTTCCGATTTCAAAACATAGCATCCGTCACCATCCAAGTCCTCCTCGACTGCCTTTGGATCGTAAAACGCAAGGGAAAACGACCGTCCGGGATTCTCATTGCAAACCTGTACGAAACACTCCTTCCCCATGATCTGACGCCAGATTCCATTGGTTCCGCAAACAACATCAAGACCCTTCGTGGCACCTCGGCGCAGTTCGACCATCGCTGGCGTAATGTCCCCTTGCCGGAACGCCGACAAGACGGACAGCTCAAGCGTTCCGGACGAGTTCCCGGAGCCATCTCTTCCCAGGGAAATACGCCAGGCCGGCGAGCTTTTCAAGGGCGACACATCAACGGATTTAAGGCTCGCAGCCTTGCGCACAGCGATCCGTGCCGGTGCCGAAGCAGAAGCAGTAGTCATCTCATACGTTACGAAAATCTCAGTTGGCAATGGTGTGTCCGTGTCCGTGTCGGCGTCTGACATGTCACCAGGCGAAGACGTTGAATCGCATGTGTCGGCCGGCGTCAAGTTGACGCTGCAAGTTGTCAAATCAGAATTTCCATGTCCGCAGGTGACGGTAACATTCGCCGTCACGGTCGTTGGAAACTTGCCGTCGTTCGCCATAATTACCTTCGTAAACTCAAGTGGAGACGGCGGTTCGTCACAGCATGTTGCAACGACCTTGAACTTGACAGGCGTGCTCTTCACACAGCACTTGTACGTCTGATTATTCTCTGAAGCATCGGAAATGCTTAAATTGCAGTCAGCCGCCCGAAGAAGAGGCGCCACGGCTGCCATGACAAGGGTAAACAACATTGCTTTCATCTTCCCATTTCCCTTCAAAGCGTGGCGGCGGTGGCGCTCCTGATGAGCGAGGGACGCGCGGGGCGGGCGCCGACGAGGGGGCTGCGGCCGAGACGGTATTCGCGCAGGTTCGTGAGGCCGTCGCCGTCGGAGTCGAGGTCGGCGTCTGAGGGATCGCGCGGGTCGAGGCCATAGCAGATCTCCCAGCCGTTGGGCATGCCGTCGCCGTCGAGGTCGCCGTTCGGGTCCATCGCTTCGCCGAGGAACTGGCGATAGGCGTCGCCGACTTGCGAAGCGCTGAGCGCGGACGACCAGATGCGCACGTCGGCGATCGCGCCCGCGAACGGCTGGGCAAGGCTCCTGCCGACGAGCGTGCCGATGCCGAGCGGCGCGGGCGCGTCGGACGACGCGCGGGAAGCGAACGTGCGCGAAGCGATTTCGACGCCGTTGAGGTAGAGCCTGAGCGCCGTGCCGGAGTAGGTGAGCGCCACGTGGTTCCACTCGTTCGTCACGAGCGCACCGCCCGCGACTTCGCCCGCGTCGTCACCGCCGCGGACACACGCGGCGAGCGTACTGTTCTCGCCGACGAAGAGCGCGAAGCCGTCGTTCCACTCGTCCGTGTCGCCCGTGCGGACGAGGATCGGCGCGAAGGCGGGCAGCGCG
>CALZAJ010000227.1 GCA_945613785.1 uncultured Verrucomicrobiota bacterium
TCATAGTCGGCTCCCGGCGTCAGCTCGATCCCCTTCGCTGCGACGACCTGACCGCCGCCACCGCCGCCGCCCGAGATGCCGCCGCCCGCGCCGCCACCGCCGACAACCAGGATCTGCGCCGTGCCCGTGACGTTCGCCGGCGCCTTGAACGTAAAAGCTCCCGCTTCGTCAAAAATCGCAACGCGTTCAGAATCAGAAAGCGTCAACGTACGATTCTCTGCCGTAGCGGAGGAGACCAAGAACACGGAGAGTCCCGTTGCAATCACGACCGCAGGAGAGATGACAGAATTGCGATGAGTTTTCATACTCGTATCATATCACAAACAATATGTTTTTACGCGCACAAATAACACCTGTTTTGCGAACATCCCTGTGCCCGGCAAGCCGATTTGTGCTAAAATGAAGATATGAAGAATAATCTGGCATTCAGGATGCTTGTCCAGCTCGACCTTCGCCATACGGCTTCACGCGCCATGACGAGCGGCGTGCTGCGGTTTGCAGCCGCACACCGTGATCTCGAGGTACAGTTCACCTCCTGCGAGCCCAACGACTACTACCGCGCCTGGAAGCCGAACGCACTCATTACAGATGCTTCCAGCCAGACCTGCACACGGGAGACGCTCGCCGATCTGGCCGGACGCGCCATCGTCTATGTGAACACCACGCCGCGAGCCGACCTGCGCCGTCCGTACGCCACGATCACGACCGACGAACGACAGCTCGCCCTCACTGCGACTGATCTCCTCTTAGGCAAGAACCTCAACACGTTTGCCTTCGTCGGTACGCCCGAAAAGGCCAAATGGAGCGAAGCGAGGAGAAGACTTTTCCAGGCCGCGCTCAAGGATCGCGGAAAGCGCCTGCTGACCTTCACCGCGCCCGCCGCGGCAGACTGGCGAACCCAGGAACGAGCCCTCGCAGACTGGCTACTCAACCTGCCCAAGCCCTGCGGCATCTGGGCGGCCTGTGACGCGCGCGCCAAGCAAGTCCTGGACACCTGCCGCCTCGCGAAGATCGACGTTCCCGATCAGATCCAGGTATTGGGCGTGGATGACGACAACTACATTTGCGAGCTCACGCTCCCGTCGCTCTCATCGATCGCACCCGATTTCGAAGCCGGCGGATTTGCCGCGGCAGAATTCCTCTACGGGATCCTCTCCGGATCCAAGGTCGCGACGCGAACCGTTCTGAAATTCAGCATCAAGGGCGCCGTGGAACGCCTCTCGACCGCCGACGTCAACGGCACCGCACGACGCGTGACAGCCGCACGAGAGTACATTCGCAAACATGCCACGGCGGGGATCTCCGTGCCGGACGTGGCCGCCAGCCTTGGCGTTTCCACGCGTCTGCTGGAGAAGAACTACCGCGCCGTCACCGGGCGCACGGTTCTTGCGGACATCCAGGCCCTGCGGCTCGAGAAGGTCAAGGACATGCTTCGGAAGACGACGATGCCCATCGACAACATCGGACCGTTCTGCGGATTCAACTCGCCGTCGCATCTGAAGACGCTGTTCAGAAGCACCTTCGGCATGACCATGTCCGACTACCGGCGGAGCTGAGACGTCCCGCCGAAGTTCATTTGGCATGGGATCGGCTGCTGATCTGCAGACAGGTCAAGGTCCAGAACGCGCAGGCAAAGCCGGAGACCTGAAGCTGAAGCTGCTGCGGGAAAGCGTAGATGACGGTCACGACGGGAATCCACACGCACCAGTTGGTGACGAGATTCGGCAACAGCGCGCGCGTCAGGAACGGACGCGGAAACTCGGCCTTGAAACGGCGAAACGAGAAATCGCGCGAGAACCAGAAGTAGACACAGGCATTGACCGGCGCGGCATAGACGACCGTGATGACGAACTGATCGACCAGCATCTTCACCAGCAGGGTCTGCCCGTCCGTCCCGTCGCCGAAAAGCCAGCTCTGTCCACGATAGATGAAATCGTAGACAATTCCGCCGAATCCGCCCCAGAGTCCCTGGGCGAGCGCGGACCAATAGGCGTATTTCGGACGGATCGACTTCACCGTCACGAGAAAGACACCCGGCAACACGCCGCAGAAGAAGAAGCGGCTTAGGAACGATGCGAGGCAGCCGCTTTCGACTTGCCAGCGCCGCAGCGGTTCCAGCATCGCGGCAAAGCCGGGATAGCCGTAGTAGGACACGACGGTGGCCACGGACAGGAACCACAGCACCACCATCGGCAGCCAGCAGGCCTTCACGGAAGCCCACCCGACCCGAGCCGCCATCAGCACCTCCGAAGTCCCGTCCCGATGTATCAGCGACATGGACACGCCCCTCTCTCCGAACACGTCATTCCGCGAAGACCTCGAACACCAGCGTGACAACAGAATTCATAAGCGGTAATCTCCTTCTTTTCTGGACATTATATCAAACAAAACGGACCTTCCAAGTGGTGAAAAGCGCGATTCGGTAATGGGTTAGTCGGTTGCGCGGCTCGTTCCTGAAACTCACGGTCGGTGGAACGCTGACGGTCGACGGAAAAATCAACGCCAACGGCGAACCCGAAACCCATGGCCAAGGCGGCAATGCGGCCGGCGGCATGGGCGGCGCCATCGATATTACCGCCGGGACGCTGGCCGGCGCCGATACCGGTGCCATTACGGCGGAAGGCGGCTCATTTGCCTGGCAGCGCGGCGGTGGCGGACGCGTTGCCGTCAAACTGACCAAACCGAATGCCGATTTCACAGGCTTTGCCGGTCGCATCAGCGCCTCGGGCCGTGCGACTGCCGGAAACGAGTGCGACTCCTCGTCCGGCACGGTTTACCTCCAGACGGGCAATGAAGCCGATGGCAAAGGTACCATTCACATCGCCTATCGCCGCGAGACGACGTATTAC
>CALZAJ010000228.1 GCA_945613785.1 uncultured Verrucomicrobiota bacterium
GTTAACCTCTTCTTATGACGATTACCTACAAGGTCAAGAACGGCATCTATGTCAACCTCACGAACCGTTGCCCCTGTGCGTGCACGTTCTGTCTCCGTCAGAACGGTCCCGGCATCTACGGTTCGAATCCGCTCTGGCTCGAACGCGAGCCGACCTTGGACGAGGTGAAGGCGTCAATTGACGGTTGGGATCTTCCGCAGTACGATGAAGTTGTCTTCTGCGGGTATGGCGAGCCGACCGAACGTCTCGCGGATCTCCTCGAGATCGCGGCGTACATCAAGGCGAAGAGTCCGTCGACGCGCATCCGCGTCAACACCAACGGACTCGCCGATCTCATCTACAATCGTTCGACCGCGGCGGAATTCGTCGGCAAGGTCGATTGCGTTTCCATTTCGCTCAATACGGACGATCCGCAGGAATACCTCGACGTGTGTCGTCCGAAATTCGGCGCTGCGGCCTATCCGGCGCTTCAGAAGTTCGCCGCGGACGCAGCGGCCGCGGGCCTCGACGTCGTGATGACCGTCGTCGACGAACCCGTGACCTCGAAGGAGAAGCAGGCGCGTTGTCAGGCGATCTGCGATCGCCTCGGTGTTCGTCTTCGCATCCGTCCTTTCGAGAAGTAATTGAAGCCGCAGGAGACGCGGAGTCGTCATGGACCATTATTCGGTTAAGATGCGGGCGGCACGCGTGGGAGAGCATATCTCCGGCGCGGAGAAGATCGTGCCCGCGGCGTCCGTCCCCAAGACTGTTGCCCAGCTTGCCGAACGCGCCTTGTCCCATGAGAAGGGCACGCCCGACTTCATCAACATCAAGATCGAGGATCCCGGCGAAATCCTCCGCCTCGAATCCCTGTCCGTCACGACCAATGTGACCGCGACGGCGTCTGAGGGGCGTGCTCGGGCCGCCGAGCTCCTGAAGGCCGCAGGCATCATCCGCATCGATGAGATCATGGCCCGCTTTGCCGAGTGCCATGCGATGCGCGGGGCGATGCTGCTCGATGCGGATACGCTTGAACGTCTCGAACCCGATTCCGTCCGCGGCGTCCGTGCGACATACATGGATGACGCGGATTCCCTGCAGAAGGGGACGGCCTCCGGCAAGAACCACTATGCAGAGGCCATCGTTCTCGCGACCAAGGTCCAAAACGCGCCTGGCATTGTCGGTGAAATCTGCGTCTCGGACGATCCCAACTACGTGACCGGCTATGTCGCAACTCGGGGCATCGGTTATCAGCGCATTACCGTCCTGAAGGAGAAGGGTGATCCGAATGGCGGACGTATTTTCCTCTATCGCGGACCCCGCGCGGATGTGGCAAAGACCATCGCCTTCCTCGAGCATCAGAGCGTCATCGTCGATCATGTTCCTGTACTCGACACGCCGCTTCCCTCCCGTCGTTTCGCGGGCCTCGAATCCGACCTCGCCGCCATCTCCTCCGCAGGACTCTCCCGACACTGTCACGCCCTCTCCTCTCCCACCGGCCCCCATGCCTCGTTCCAATCAAAAGATCCTGCAATCAAACAACCAAACAATTTTCTTCTCGTTCTCTCCTCAAACGACTACCTGGACCTTGCCGGCGATGCTCGTGTGATCGAGGCGGGAGCCGAGGGCATGCGTCGCTGGGGCGCGGGATCGGGCGGTTCGCGTCTGACGACGGGCACCCAACCTCCACACACGGAGCTGGAGGACCACTTGGCCCGCTTCAAGGGAACTGAAGCGGCGATTATCTTCGGGACAGGGTACATGGCCAATGTCGGGACGATCACCGCGCTGGTGAAGAAGGGCGATGCGATTCTTTCCGACGAACTGAACCATGCCTCCATCATCGACGGCTGCCGTCTCTCGGGCGCCGATGTGATCGTCTATCGTCATGCGGATCTTGAAGATCTTTCCCGCAAGCTCGCCTCCTGCCGCGAACATCGTCGGCGCCTCGTTGTGTCCGATGCCGTCTTCTCGATGGACGGTGATTTGCTCGACTTGCCGCGCTTCCTTGAGATCTGTCGTCGACATGATGCATTTTCGATGATTGATGAGGCGCATGCGACGGGTGTCGTCGGCAAGACGGGTCGCGGCCTGGCGGAACACTTTGGCTGCGAACATCCTGACATCACGTTGGGGACGCTGTCGAAGGCGCTGGGCGCGGAAGGTGGATTCGTCTGTGGCTCGCAGACGTTGATTGACTATCTGCGCAACAAGGCGAGATCCTTTATTTTCTCGACGGCGCCGAGTGGCGGCGTGATGGCGGCGGCCGATGCCGCGCTGACGGTGCTTGAGCAGGAGCCAGAGCGGGTGGCGCGTCTTCGCCGCAACACGGAGCTCTTTGTCGCCGAACTGGCGAAGCGTGGGATTGCCGTGCGGACGGATTCCGCCATTGTACCAGTTCCCGTCGGAGACGAGCGGCGGGCGCTCGAAGCGTCCGCCCGTCTGCGCGAGAAGGGTTTCCTCATCCCCGCCATTCGCTACCCGACCGTCGCCCGCGGTTCCGCCCGTCTGCGCTGTGCTCTGATGTCTGCGCATACGGAGTCCGAGCTCATCGCCGCTGCCAAGGCCGTGGCGGAAGTCCTCTCGTTTTAGTCCGAATCCGCACGACCAAGGAAGCCGCATCCGCACGACCTAGAAAACCGCTTCCGCACGACCAAGGAAGCCGCAGCCGTACGACCTAGAAAACCGCTTCCGCACGACCAAGGGAAGCCGCGCGGCTGCGCAACCTAGGTTCCGCGTGATCGAGAAGTCCGTTCTCTTGCGCGGCACTGAGCGACCATTGACTCGAAAGGGACGGACGGCTCATAACTGCCGACAAGTCCCACAACTTGCGAATCACACCCTGCGAGCAAGGCCATAGGATTGTCCT
>CALZAJ010000229.1 GCA_945613785.1 uncultured Verrucomicrobiota bacterium
TTTGAAACCCCGAAGGGTTTCGTTCTTTGGCCTCTCACACAAACATCTTTACTGTGTTCCGCATCCCTTCCGAATCCATCCTTAAGATGGTGAAGAGATACGTCTCAAGCATCAACTTTCAAAGATCGATGTTCGTGATTCGGTTTTGCTTGCGCTCTGCCGTATCGGGCGAACGAGTGCATAGTATATCAAACTGCGATTTCGGACGCAAGGGGGTAAATGAATTTTTTTAAAAAAATTTCGGGGCTCATCTGAACCCCAAAATCTTGTGTAACTGGACACTGAGAGACCATCCATCTAGCTTTCCTAAAACGGACTTCGCGGTTGCGAAGTCGATCTCGCCACCGCGTTCGCACGGCGAAATGTAGTAGTCGGTCGCGGCAATGCGCGCGCGCATCGTCTGACAGAAGCCCACGATGTCCTCGGATGACGCGACAATACGGACCTCATTTGCCTTCTGCAGCTTCACGCGTTCCGCATACTCCGCCTTCGGCGAACACGCGACATAGTCAATCTGTCCGAACCACGCCGGCTCGTTCGTGCCGTTCGTCTCGACGCCGATCCAATAGCCTGCGGCCTTGAGCGCGGAAATCAGTTCCGCCATCCCCTTCACGAGCGACGGCTCACCACCCGTCAGAATGACGCTCTTCGCCTGATGCGATTTCACTTCCGCGACCAGATCATCAAGGGAGGCGGAGAACTTCTTGCGTACATCCGTATCGCACCACGGGCACGCGAGGTTGCAGCCGGCGAACCTGACGAACACCACGGGACGCCCCGTATTGCGGCCCTCGCCCTGCAACGACTCGAAGATCTCAACGAGGTGATACATCACTTCTTCAGGAGATTACGGATCGAGCGTTCGCGGGCTTCGACGGATTCGCAGAGACGGAACTGGACGCGCGCGCGGTTCAGGTTCTGCTCGGGCTGCTTCGTCTTGAAGTAGACGTTGCCGGCGAGGTAGTCCTGGAAGAAGCGGAGGCCGAGTTCAAACGGCAGCAGACGGATCGAATCGAAGAGGTACGCGCGGTCGGCGTCCGTCAGGAACGAACCGGCCTCGCGCATGTAGCCCTTGCAAAACGCGGTGCAGAGGTCCTCGTCGAAGACGACCTTGGAGAGGTTCGTCTCCTCTTCGCCCGCGGGGTTGCAGATCGAGCGAAGCGCGTCGCCGAAGTCGATGTGGATGAGACCAGGTGAAACGGTGTCGAGGTCGATCATCGCCGTGCCCTTGCCGGTCACGTCGTCGATCATGATGTTGTTGACCTTCGGGTCGCCGTGGAACATGCGCTTCTTGAGCTCGCCCTTCTTCATCGCCTTCTCGAGGCAGAGCGCGAGCCCGCGGCGCTCCTCGATGAACTTCGCCAGGCGCTTCGCCTCCATCGAGCTCGCGATGAGCTCCTTCGCCTCCTTGGTCTTCAGGGTCTTGTCGTAGTTCTTGAGATAGCCGCTGGTGATGTGGAAGCCGGGAAGCGGATCCTTGATAGACTTCGGATCCATGTCGGAGATGAGGTAATGGAAATGTCCGAGCGCGGCGCCACACTCCATCGCGTGTTCGGGACCCTGCGCGATGTCGAAGGCATGGGCGGACATGATGCGGGTGATCACGCGCCAGACCTCGCCCTTCTCATCGACGACGTAGTCCTTGGAGTCCTTCGCCTTGATGATGCGCGGCATCTGCCACACGCGGTCGTCGCGTCCCTTCTGCGCGTCGTCCTCGAGCTTCTCGTGACAGTGCTTCGTCACCTCGTGCATGTTCTCCATGATTTCCTCAGGCTTCGGGAACACGTTGCGGTTTACGCGCTGGAGAATGACCTGGGTTTCGGTGAAGGTATTGCGGTAGATCGCAAGGAAGGTGTCGTTGATGTTACCGTTACCGAACGGTTGAAGCGAGACAAGGCGACCCTTAATATTGAACTTGTTGATCAGAATCGAGAGTTCCATGATGATCCCTTTCGTATTTCCTAAATTTGTGGATAATCTAACATCTTAGCGCGTGAAAATCAAGTTTACGGGACTCACCGCGGCTTCAGGTAGAAGGCATCGTGTGTGATGGCGAACGCCTGATCCTCCGGCATGCGCTTGCGCTCGTGTCCCGCGCCCCAGCTGTCGGTGTAGAGAATCTCGCGGGTCTTCGCATTGTATCCGATGATCAGCCGCATGTGACCGCCGCGCGCCTGCGGAATCCCCCGCTCGGGGAAGAGTCCGAGCGTCACGCCCCAGAAGACCGGCACACCGGCATCGACCTGACTCTTGACGCCCGAGAGGAACTTCCCGTAACGGACGTCCTTCATCCGCATCTTCATGACGACTTCCGGACGCATTTGATCCCTGATCTGTCCGACCATGATCGTGCGCCCTTCCCTGCACGACTTGATGTCGATTGTCGGCGCCTTCAGGGACTTGGCCACCCTGTTGTATTTCTCGGCTTCCTTCTCGATGTCCTTGACGGAGTCCGTCATTGAGACGATCGACTGGAACGCCAGCTTGCACTGGAGTCCGACGGCCTTGACCGCCCGGATCATCTCCGCCACGCTCGTACCGCCCTGAGCCGACGTTCCCGCCATCTGCGCGATCTGATGCTCATCGATGTCGCTCCCGTAGTAGCGCAGGACGCGCTCCGTGACAGCGCAGGCGCAATAGCCCTTCTGTCCCTGATCGACCATCGGCACGTTTTCGATCCAGACGTCCCCTTCCGGATTCTTGCGGACGTTCGCCTTGACCTTCATCCGGGAGACGCCCATCGGAGAGATCGTCGAGAGAGGTCCGCCCTTGGGCGTCAGCACGAGACGGACGAAGTCAGGACGCATCACGGAACCCTTGTCGTTCGAACACCCCCAGGTCAGTTC
>CALZAJ010000230.1 GCA_945613785.1 uncultured Verrucomicrobiota bacterium
TGGTCGAGGGGCGCGTACCGAATTTCCAGGCCTTTCGCAATGTCGAGGCGGTCGAGGCCGCCTATCTGCAGAGCGAGCGCTACATGTCCGATGAGGCCGTATTGTGCTATTTGATGGATCGTCTCGTCTTTCCGCAATGAAGCTTTCCCTGTCCACGAACTGGTGCAATCGTCGGCTGAAGACCGGCGAGGAGATCGCCGAGAAGGCGTTGGAGCTCGGATTCGAGGAACTCGAGCTGGGGTTTCATACGCCGATCGACCAGGTCGCGGGCTTCAAGCGGATGTTGGACCGCATCCCCGTCGGGAGCGTCCATGCGTTCTGTCCCGTGCCGATTTCCGCGCCGTGCGGCTATCCCGAACTCTATTCGCTTGCGAGTTTCGACGAGGACCAGCGGGCGCTCGCGCGGTTTCACGTGAAGCGCAACATCGAGTTTGCCGCCGACATGGGGGCGGCGACGGTCGTGTTGCATGCGGGTCGCGTTTCGCTTAGCACGTTCTTCAACCGGTCGTTCTCGTCGGGCGACCTGCGTGCGGCGCTGACGAAGGTGAAGGGCGATTTCAAGGAGCGGGCCTATCGGCGGATGCTTGCCCGAGCGATGGCGGTGCGTCGCGAACGCGGCACTGCGCTGTTGGATGTCTTCCTCCGTGAAATCGAGGCGCTTGTGTCGGTTCTGGAGAAGAACGGCGTGGTGCTGGCCCTGGAGAACCTGCCGTATCTCGAGGGTTTTCCAAATGAATCCGAGATGGGCCGTCTGCAGACGCTTTTCCGCGGCGCTCCGATTGCCGCGTGGTTCGACACGGGGCACCATCGCGTCCGTGAGTCGCACGGCTGGGTCCGTGCGCATGTCCCGGACGGAACGATCCGCGGCCTTCATCTGAACGACGTCGTCGACTTTCATGATGACCATCTGCCGCCAGGGGAGGGCAAGGTCGACTTCGCTGCGCTGAAGTCCCTCGCGCGGTCCGTGCGACACGTCGTTTTCGAGCCCAATGCGGGCGTGCCGTCGGTGAATCTTCGTTTGGCCGTCGCGTACATTCGGGAGCTCTGGAGCTGATACAATTCGCACACAATTTGGTATAATATTTTCTTAACAATCTCAAAATCAAAGAAATCAAACAATGGAAATCGTCTGTCTTGACCTTGAAGGTGTGCTTGTCCCTGAAATCTGGATTGCTTTTGCCGAAGCGACCGGTATCCCTGAATTCCGTCGCACGACGCGTGACGAGCCCGATTATGACAAGCTCATGCACTATCGCATGGATCTCCTCGACAAGCATGGCCTCAAGCTCAAACAGATTCAGGAAGTGATCGGCTCGATCCGTCCGCTGATTGGCGCCGAAGAGTTCCTGGAGCGTCTGCGCGAGCGCACGCAAGTCCTGATCCTTTCCGATACGTTCGACCAGTTCGGCCGTCCGCTGATGAAGAAGCTCAATTGGCCGACCCTTTTCTGCAATTCGCTGACCGTCGATGACACGGGCCGCGTGATCGGCTACAAGCTGCGCTGTCCGCAGACGAAGCTCACGACGGTCAAGGCGCTTCAGGCGTGTGGCTACGACACGATTGCCGCGGGTGACAGCTACAATGACCTTGGCATGATCAAGGCCTCCAAGGCGGGCTTCCTCTTCCGTTCGACCGAGCAGATCAAGAAGGACAATCCGACCATCCCCGCGTTCGAGACCTACGACGAGTTCCTCGCCGCGATCATGGATAACCTCAGCTAATGGTCGTTCTTGCCGCACTCCTGGCCGCCGTGACGGTCACATTTCCGCCGGCGGGCACGAAGATGCCCGCCTTGGATCAGTGCTACATGAGCGGCGCCGTCGCGCGCGGCGTGACCAACCTGACCGTTCAGGGCAAGCCCGTCGAGATTTACAAGACGGGCGGTTGGGTCACGATGCTCGACCTGCAGGAGGGCCTCAATATGATTGAGATCGTCGCGGGCTCGGAGAAGACGAATCACTGCTTCACCGTTGGCCAGAAGCCGTTGCCCGTCAAGACCGGCGAGTCCTTTGCGCAGGTGGCGGAGAAGAAGTACGAGAAGATCCCGTATGCGAAGGACGCTGCGCGGCCGCATCCGACGGGTAAGCAGCCCTCCGAGATCAAGATCGTCCTCGACGCCGGTCATGGCGGCAAGGATCCGGGCACGAGGAGTCCGCACGGTTTCTGCGAAAAGGAGGCCAATCTCCGCGTTGTCCGCGAAATCGCCAAGGCCCTGGAAGAGAAGGGCTATCAAGTGGTTCTGACGCGATCGGACGATACGTTCATCGATCTCTTTGACCGTCCGAAGGCCGCGCACACGAATGATGCGGACGCCTTTGTGTCGATTCACCACAATGCGCCTGGCTTCAGCACCGATCCGCGGACGGTTCGCTATCACACGGTTTACTATTGGAATCCGCTGGGCCAGCGTCTCGCCACGGCCATCAACCTGCAGATGGCGACGGTGTTGGACGGGGATATCCCGAGCCGCGGCACGTTGCACGCGAATTATGCCGTCACGCGCAATCCCGAGATTCCGAGCTGTCTGGTCGAAGTCGATTTCATGACCACGCCGCAGGCGGAGGAGGCGGTCTTTGACCACATCCGCCGCCGCGCCATCGCTCGTGCGATCGCGCAGGGCATAGCCGACTGGTGCGCGCTTTCGCCGTCCGCACCGTCCGCTCCGTAACGGCTGTCGTGCCGCGGTTCTGGTCGGACGGATCGGTCGCTAGGTCGTTTTGCCCATATTAAAAATTTTTCAGAATCCCCCTTGCGCAACTGCGGTGTGTTGTGATATACTATCTCCCGTTTCCACGAATGGGGAAGTAGCTCAGTTGGTAGAGCATCACGTTCGCAACGTGGGGGTC
>CALZAJ010000231.1 GCA_945613785.1 uncultured Verrucomicrobiota bacterium
CAACTGGACAGAGCGACGGTTTCCTAAACCGTAGGTTCCGGGTTCGATTCCCGGCAGTCCCACCACCTTCGAAAAAAGGCGGAAATTAAAGGGAAAATTTAGATTTTGTCAAGAAAAGTCATAATCCTGGGTGCGACGGGCTCGATTGGATTGAATGCGATCGATGTTGTGAAGTCGCACCCGGATTCTTTTCAGGTCACGGCTTTGGCCGCGCTTCGTTCCAAGGATCGGTGTGAATTGTTGGCCCGTGAACTTGGGTGCAAGGCCTATGTCGGCGAAGATGCGGCGGTTCGTGCCGTTGAGGAGAACGAGGCCGACATCTGTTTGGTCGCCACGGTTGGCATGTCTGGTTTGAAGCCGACGTTGGCGGCGATTGCAAAGGGGATGGACATTGCTCTGGCGACCAAGGAAGTGATGGTCATGGCGGGTGAGTTCGTGACGGCTGAGGCGAAGCGCAAGGGCGTTAAGTTCCTGCCGGTCGATAGCGAACACAGCGCGATTTTCCAGTGTTTGCAGGGATCGGTGCGGTCCGCCGAAGTTGATCGTCTGATTCTCACGGCGAGTGGCGGTCCGTTCCTGGATGGTCCGGCCGATTTGTCGCGAGTCTCTGTCGAACAGGCGTTGAATCATCCGCGTTGGAAGATGGGGCCGAAGGTCACGATCGACTCGTCGACGATGATGAACAAGGGCTTCGAGATTCTGGAGGCGCGCTGGCTTTTTGACGTGCCGGTGGAGCGGATTGACGTCGTCGTCCATCATGAATCGATTGTGCATTCGCTTGTTGAATTCGCCGACGGGGCGACGCTGGCGCAGCTTTCTCCGCCGGACATGCGGGTGGCGATTCAGTATGCGCTGACGGCGCCGGGCCGTCTGCCGTCCGTCCGCGAGCGTCTTAACCTGGCCGCGTTGCGTCAGCTGACGTTTCGTGCGCCGGATGAAAACCGCTTCCCCTGTCTGCGTCTCGTCAAGGAGGCGTGTGTACGGGGCGGGTGTGCGACGGCCGTGCTGGCCGCGGCCGACGAATGGGCGGTTCAGAGTTTCATTGAGGGTAGGATCAAATACACGGACATCGCGAAGACGGTGTCGGAGTGCCTAGAGAAGGCGCCCGAGATCGCCTGTGATTCGTTGGATGCCGTTTGGGAGGCGAACGACTGGACATGGAAATTCTTGTCACGATAGGTTACATCTGCATTTGCGTTCTGATGTTCTCGCTCGCGATTGCGATACACGAGTTCGGGCACTTCATTGTCGCTTTGAAGCTCGGGCTCAACGTCGAGCGGTTCTCGATCGGTTTTGGTCCGGCGATCTGGAAGAAGACCTGGCGCGGGGTAGAGTATCGTCTCAGCTGGATTCCGCTGGGCGGATACGTGTCGATTCCTGACGTCGATCCAGAGGGCACGAAGGCCCTGGAAGGCGCGAAGGGCGAGGGCGGGGCCGAGGTGTCCGCAGCTCCGGCGAAGTCCCGGATCCCGGCCTGGAAGGAGCTGGTGGTGGCCGTGGCGGGTCCGGCGATGAACATCGTGCTGGCGGTCGTGCTGGCGTTAGTGCTGGCGGCGGTTCCGTCGGCGCGTTTCGGCGAGCGTCTGGCGAAGATCGACCTGGTCCTTGAGGGTAGCGCGGCCGAGAAGGCGGGCGTGTTGCCGGGCGATCAGGTCATCAAGGTGGGTGACCATGAGGTTCGCACCTGGACGGAGATGCAGACCGAGGTGCAGATCACGGACTGCCAGGAGACCGACTTTACGATCCTGCGCGGCGAGGAGACGCTGGTGCTCAAGATCACGCCGGAGCGTGATGCGGTCTCGGGGGCTTGTCTGATCGCCGCGGCGTCGACGAACGGCGTCCGTACGTCGGCCTGGATGCCTGACAGCAATCCGCTCAAGCAGCTGGCGTGGGACGCGGGTTCGATCTTCCGTGCGCTGAAGGGACTGGTCACGCCGAAGGAGATGAAGGCGACGAGCAAGGCGCTGGGTGGTCCGATCCTGATCGCCGAGAGCATCTACGGAGCGGTCCGTCGCGACATCTGGGACGGTCTCGGCTTCCTGCGCTTCCTCAACGTGAACCTGGCTGTTCTCAACCTGTTGCCGATTCCGGTGCTGGACGGCGGGCTCATCCTCTTCGCGCTCATCGCGATCGTCTTCCGCCGTCGCGTGCCGGACAAGATCGTGGGCATGCTTTCGATGGTCTTCATGTATCTGCTGTTGGGTCTGATGGGGTTGCTGGTTGTTCGTGACTCCATGAGAAGCTGGCGCATCCACCATTACGATCCCTCCAAGGAGCCGGCGGCGCAAGAGGTCCCGGCGACGACGAATGCACTTGAGAACGCAGACCAGGACGCTGAAGGTCGGTAACCTGCCGCTGGGCGGCGGGGCACCTGTGAGCGTGCAGACGATGGCGAACATCGATCCGCACGACGGGGCCTCGTTGTCTGCGCAGATCGCGCGTTGCGCCGAGCTCGGGTGCGACCTGTACCGTCTGACGATCCCCGACGTGGAGGCGGCCAAGGTGCTGGGGGAGGTCCGCAAAACCTCGCCGATCCCGCTTGTTTCGGACATTCATTTCGACTATCGCTGTGCGCTGGCGGCCATTGAGGCGGGGACGGACGCGTTGCGTCTCAATCCCGGCAACATCGGCTCGCGCGACCGCGTGCAGGCCGTGGCGCGGGCGGCGAAGGGAAAGGGCGTTCCGATTCGCATCGGCGTGAATTTCGGGTCGCTCGAGAAGGACCTGGATGCGAAGGTCCGGGCCGGCACGCTCCGTGTCTCGCAGGCGCGTTGTGCGTCGGCGCTCGGGCATCTCAAGCTCCTGGAGGACGAGGGCTTTCG
>CALZAJ010000232.1 GCA_945613785.1 uncultured Verrucomicrobiota bacterium
GCCATGGTGAGCCTCAAGGGTGAAGTCGGCACGCTGGCGACTTCGCTCGCTGAGAAGATTCTTGGTTCCGAACTCAAAGACAGCGCCATGCAGTCGGACATGATCGACCAGATGATCTCCGACATGGAGCAGGGCGAGAACAAGTAGCGCCAATCCGCAAGGAAGGGAGGTGACCAGATGCGAGGAGAGGCATCACGAGTGGCCGATCGCGAATCGCGTGATTCGTTTGCCGCGAAACTGCGCGCATCCGGTGACGACGCCTGGCAGATCGGCGACGAACTGTTCGGCATCACCTGCACGCTCGACCACAATCCGCGTCTGCAGCGTGCGCTGACCGATCCCGGCCGGCCCGTGGCAGACAAGGTGAAGCTGCTCGACGAGCTCATCGGCGGCAGAGTGCAGCCGATGACGATGGAGATCATGACCGATCTCGTCTCGCGCAGCTGGAGCCGTGCGTACGACATCGACAACGCCGTGGAGGACTTCGCGGTGGACGCGATGATGTACCAGGCAGACAAGGACGGTGTCACGCTGCGCGTGTCCATCGAACTTGCCGAACTGCAATCCGCGCTGCTCAACCTGCCGGTCGTCCGCGCGGACCTGTCCAACGCGGACAGTCCGATTCAGGCCCGGTACGACCTGCTGCACGCGCTCATCGGCAACGGGAACTTCAACAAGATCACGGTCAGGCTCGCCACGCACAGCACGCGCAACCCGCGCAACCGCCGCTATCTCCAGACAATCCAGTGGCTCATCAACAAATTCTCCCGGCATATGGGCGAATCGATGGTCACGGTGACCACCGCGGCGCCGCTGACCGACGCGCAGTCCGAACGACTCGCGCAGATCTATTCGAAGAAGGTCGGGCACCCCGTGCACATCCACTCCGTTGTCGACGAGACGGTCATGGGCGGCATGCGCATTCAGGTGGGCGATGAAGTCACCGACAACACGGTGATCGCGCAATTGCAGAATCTCAAGCGTAAGGTGAAAGCCGGAACCAACGACTGACGCCGCAGCGCGTCATGCAGGCCCCGCGCCGCGCGCGGACCGCAAGCGAATGTATACACAACACTAAGGAGTGATCATGGCAGAATTGACCATTGATCCCGCCACGATACGCAAGGCGCTCGATGACTTTGTCGATTCGTACAAGCCATCCGACACGCCGACCCAGGAAGTGGGCCACGTCGCCACCGCTGGTGACGGCATTGCGCACGTGACGGGACTGCCTGGTTGCATGGCTAACGAGCTGCTGACCT
Organism: uncultured Verrucomicrobiota bacterium; assembly: GCA_945613785.1. Lineage (GTDB taxonomy): Bacteria > Verrucomicrobiota > Kiritimatiellia > RFP12 > UBA1067 > UBA1067. The sequence goes on from CALZAJ010000232.1 coordinate 1,263, forward strand.
TCGAGGACGGCACCCTTGGCCTGGCGTTCAATCTGGACGCCCGCGAAATCGGCGTGGTTATCCTCGGCGATTTCGTCGGCATCGAAGAGGGGCAGGAAGTGCGCCGCACCGGCGAAGTGCTTTCGGTGCCGGTCGGTGACGGGTTCCTGGGCCGTGTCGTCGACCCGCTGGGCAACCCGATCGATGGCCTTGGCGAGATCAAGAGCGAAGGCCGCCGTATCCTCGAGGCGCAGGCGCCCGACGTGATGCACCGCCACCCGGTCGATGAGCCAATGTCCACCGGCCTCAAGGCGATTGACGCGATGACGCCGATAGGCCGCGGCCAGCGCCAGCTCATCATCGGCGACCGCCAGACGGGCAAGACCGCCATCGCGATCGACACAATCATCAACCAGAAGACGAACTGGGAGTCCGGCGATCCGAAGAAGCAGGTGCGTTGCATCTACGTGGCCATCGGCCAGAAGGGCTCCACGATCGCCTCAGTCAAGCAGAGCCTCGAAGAGGCCGGCGCCATGGAATACACCACAATCGTGGCCTCCCCGGCGTCCGATTCCGCAGGCTTCAAATACATCGCCCCGTACACCGGCTCGGCCATCGGCCAGCACTGGATGTACCACGGCAAAGACGTGCTCATCGTGTTCGACGACCTGTCGAAGCAGGCTGAAGCGTACCGTTCGATCTCGCTGCTGCTGCGCCGCCCGCCGGGGCGTGAAGCGTACCCGGGCGACGTCTTCTACCTGCATTCGCGCCTGCTGGAACGCTGCGCGCGTGTCTCCGACGATTTGGGCGGCGGTTCGATGACCGGCCTGCCGATCGTCGAGACGAAGGCGAACGACGTCTCCGCGTACATCCCGACGAACGTGATCTCGATCACCGACGGACAGATCTTCCTGCAGTCCGACCTGTTCAACGCCGGCCAGCGCCCCGCAGTGGACGTGGGCATCTCGGTTTCCCGAGTTGGTGGCGCCGCGCAGACGAAGGCGCTGAAGAAGGTCTCCGGCACGCTGAAGATCTCGCTGGCACGGTACCGCTCGCTTGAATCCTTCGCCATGTTCGCGTCCGATCTGGATGCAGCGTCGAAGGCCCAGCTCAACCGGGGCGCGCGCCTGACCGAGCTGCTCAAGCAGCCGCAGTTCTCGCCGTACTCGATGGAGCAGGAAGTCGTTTCGGTGTGGGCCGGCACGAACGGCAAGCTCGACGATCTGGAGATCGTCGACGTGCTGCCGTTCGAACGCGGCCTGCTCGAATACGTGAGCAGCAACACCGACATCCTCAAGACCATTCGCGACACCGGCGATTTCACCAAGGAGACCGAAGCGGCCCTCGACAAGGCCGTGAACGCCTTCCGTGAGACGTACGTCACCAAGGCCGGCAAGCCGCTCGTCGACAAGAAGCCGGTGCCGAAGGGCGCCACGCCGGTCGACCAGGAGCAGATCAAGGCCCAGAGCCGCAAGGCGCCTGCGGCCAAGAGCGCAGAAAAGAAGTAACCTATGGCATCGCAACTCGCATTAAAGAGCAGAATCGTTTCCACGGGTTCATAGGAGAAGATCTTCAATG
>CALZAJ010000233.1 GCA_945613785.1 uncultured Verrucomicrobiota bacterium
AACCCCAAGAAGGCCGTCGCGGCGATTCTGCCGACTCCCGTCGGAGCCGTCAAGCCGATGACGCTGGCGATGTACGCGGCGCTCGAGCGCATCGAGTCGCCGCTCGTCACCGGCGCGGAGCCGAAGGACACGGCGGAGCTGCTGCCGTCCCTCTACCTGCTCACCCACGGTGCGCAGGAAATCTTCCGCGGCAATCTAGTCGCCCTCGCCTTCGAGTGGGCCGACACCGTCCCCGTCTCGGCCATGGCCGAGATCCGCGAAGCGTGCCAGCGCCAGATGAAGGTCGTGATGGATGTCATGCCCGAGGCTCAAAAAAAAACGCCAAGGGCAACGACGGCTGGATCGCCGCGAACGTCCACTTCGCCGCGAAGACCTACGGCTGGAGCTTCCGCGAGATCCTCTGGGAAATCCCCCTCTCCGCGCTGATGCTCCTTCGCCGCCAGGAAAACCTCGCGAACATCATGCCACTCTCTGTAATCGAAAAGATGGACAATGGCGAATAAGAAGCTAAAAGTCGAAGTCGAACTCGAGACCGCCAAGGCCAAGCGCCAGGCGAAGGAACTCGAGCAGGCCACCGGGTCCGGCGGCGGATTCGGCGGCTCGTCCGCGCCTGGCGGCAAGGCGTCGCCCGCGGCGGACAGGATGGCCGACGCGCTCGACAAGGCGTCCAAGTCGGCCGGCAAGTCCGCTGAATCGTTTGCGAAGGTCAACTCTCAAGCGCTGCAACTGACCAAGGGCTTCGCCGGAATCGCCGTCGGCATGGCTGCGAGCTATGCCGCGAACTATGCGACCGGCGGAACTAAGGCCGCGCTGCAGTACGGCGGCAGCATCCTGTCCGGAGCGTCCGCCGGATCAACGATGGGCATGGCGGCTGGACCGTACGGTGCTGCCGCCGGTGCGATCGTCGGCGGCCTCGCCGGAGGCGCAAAAACCTACATGGACCGGGACGCCGAGCAGTCTGCCGTGGCGAAAGAGTACCGCGAGGGAGAAGAACGCTACGCGGCGGCGAAGGACTGGGAGGCGAAGTTCCGTGACATAACGGGCATCGGGCAGAACAAGCAGAGCGACTTCATCACGGACGACGACAAGCGCCTGAAAGCCGAAATGGAGGACACGGCGAAGCACCTGGAAGCCACCAAGACGAACATCAAGATACTCAATGGCGCGATCGGAAATCTCAAGGCGTCTCTCGAGACGATGATCCGGAACGGCGACACCGACTCGGAAGAGTTCAAGAAGCTGTCTGAAGACCTTCAGGATCACCGCGCCAGGCTCCAGTCCCTCGAGAGCGCCGAGCAGGCTCTGGAGCGCGAGACCCATCAGCAGCAGGTGGCGGCGGCGAAAAAAGTTGAAAAAGACAACAACAACCGCGGCGGCTTCTCCGCATCCGACGCGCTCGGCAAGCTCGGCATCGCCTTCGCCGGTGAGCGGTTCGCCCTGCCGGCTTCCGACAACAGCCCCCAAGCCCAAAGCTCCAAGACCAAAGCTCTAAGCTCCGGTTTCGGCTTCGGCTTCTCGGTTCCAGTCAGGCCGTCTGTCACATATGAGTTTTCCGCGGCGGCGGAAAAACTCGCCAATTCCGGCGACAAGATTTCCTACGAGCGGGTAGAGAAGATCAACGCAGAAGAGCTCAAGGTCTTGCAGGAAATCGCGGCGAACACGAAAGAAAGAGGTTTGACATGGCAGTAGTATCAATCCCCAAAAGCACCTATAAGCAGGTCCGCAATACCCTCCAGCTCGACCAGAACGGCCTGGGCTTTCAGGTCCAGTATAAGGGCACGTCGTACGACGAACTCAAAACCGCCGCGGCCGCGTTAAAAAAAGGCGACGAAGTCGAGGAGGGGTGGCTCCTCGGCACCTGGATCCTCGAAGGCGTACCGGGCGACAGCGGGCTCCTCACCATCACCTGCGTGCCTGACGACAGCGTCGGAGCGGACGGAAAGCAGACCGCGCTCAAGGCTGTGTGGACCTGCAAGTCCGTCCGCAACGACGTCGCCTGGACCGCCTACTGCGGCATTTCGCCCGGCGGCAATCCGAACCGCTTCGACATCGAGATGTGGATGAAAGAGACGGACGCCGATCTCGCCACGGACTACAAGTACAAAGATGACAAGGGGACGGAGCACGAACTGTCGGAGGTGAGCAAGAAGCTCGCGAATAAGATCGCCAAGGGCGTCGAGTCGGTGATCCGCTTCTATCCTGTCCTCACTTGCACCTCGACCTGGTCGCGCATCCCGGACACGTTCATGAAGAACCTCGGCTACACCGACACGCCCGGCGCGCCGAATGCGAACGAGACGCATGCGCCCTCCAACCTCGAGGCAATCATCAAAGCCCACGAATGGCTCAAGGTGCAGGACGACGTCGCGGATCTTCCGGACGGAAAGTTCACCCGTACCGAGAGCTGGATGGGTGTCAAGAAGGTCGAGGGAACGACCGCCTTCGATCCCGACCTCTACGGCCCGAACCGCTGGCCCATGCCCTATCAGGAGTAAGATGTTCGAGAAGATTCCAGCACCGGTCAAGGGACAGCCCGCGCGCGCGAGCTGGGGCGCGGCTCTCACCAACCGCGTCAACGAGCTCTGCGCGATGGCTCCCGCGCGCGGCCTCGCCCGCGACGGCCTGACCGGCGCCGGGTACGAGGCATTACCGCAGAACCACCGCGAACGCAGAACTGCTTATAGTCCTGGTTGCTGGAATATCTGCATCAAAAAGTCCGGCGAAGGAGAATCACAGAAAGTATACACATCCCTCGAGAACCGGTACTACTCCATTGGCGAGGTAACCGCCCATATGGATGAGG
>CALZAJ010000234.1 GCA_945613785.1 uncultured Verrucomicrobiota bacterium
CTCGACGTCGTTCATGAACGAGAGGATGCGATCCGGAATCGTGCCGAAGTAGTGGTCTTCGAGCTGCTGGCCCTTGGCGGACGGAGCGCCGAAAAGCGTGCGGCCGGTGAGGACGAGGTCAGGGCGCTTCTCCCAGTACTTCTTGTCGATGAGGAAGTATTCCTGCTCGGCGCCGAGCGTGCAACCGGTGTGGGCCTCTGCCTTGCCGAAGAGCTTCATGAGACGCTTGAGGGACTTGTCGAGGGCCTGCATCGAACGGAGAAGCGGTGTCTTCTTGTCGAGCGCTTCACCCGTATAAGCACAGAACGCCGTCGGGATGCAGAGCGTCGCGCCGTTGCTGTGACGCTTGATGAAGGCGGGGGAGGTCGGATCCCAGGCGGTGTAGCCGCGGGCCTCGAACGTGGAGCGGATGCCGCCCGACGGGAAGGACGAGGCGTCAGGCTCGCCGACGATCAGGTTCTTGCCCGAGAACGCCATGATCGGCTCGCCATCCTTCATCTCGAGGAACGAGTCGTGCTTTTCGGCCGTGGAGCCGGTCATCGGGAGGAACCAATGCGTGTAATGCGTGGCACCACGGTCCATGGCCCACTTCTTGATCGCATGAGCAACTTCACCAGCAATAGAGGGATCGAGCGGCTTGCCATCCTGAATCGTCGCCTGGAGCTTCTTCGCCGTATCCTTCGAGAGATAGGTCTTGATCGCTTCCGCACCAAACACATCGGCACCGAAATCGGACACCTTCTTTGCTTCCTCCATCATCTTCTTGTCTCCTTTTTTCGGATACGTTCATCGCATCCGGGAGACATATAGCAAAGACCGTGCCAAACCCGTTTTAAGCCCCTTCAACCTGAGGTTTATTACATCAGGTGTAAAAAAATCATTTACAAACATCCTTCCCTTGTACAAAACCCGCCTGCTGTGATCCATCACTCAGCGAATGGACCGAACGGCGGCGTCGAGCTTCTCGGGGATCAAGATGGAAAGAGCATGTTCAGAGCCGGGAATCATTTCAACAACGGCCTGAGGGAAGATTCGCTTCAGGAAAGGCGCGTTGGCGGGACGGACAATGCCGTCCTGTTCGCTGTGGAAGATGAAGACCGGGAAAGGAGCAGCGTTCGGATGATTGGGTTCGGGGGTGGCGGGATTGAATGCGGCCAAGAGGTCGGCGCGGATGTCGGTGTCGCGCAAGAAGTCGAGGCCACGCTGAAGATTCTCGTCCGAATCCGACATGTATGGATTCGGCTTCCCTTCGGGCGCCCCGAAGAACCCCTCGCCATGCGTGATCTTGAGTCCCACCTTGAATGCCTTCAGACGCCGCGGACTCATGCCGATCCAGCCCTCGGACTTCTCCTCCATCATCCGCGGCGTGGCGGCGACGAGAACGAGTCCGCGAATCTTCTCAGGATAACGGAGCGCCAGCTTGAGCGTGCCCGCCCCGCCCATCGACCAGCCGACGATCGTGACAGGCTCCGTCGCCTCGGCCAATGCGCGGTCGGCGACGCCGTCCAACTGCTCGACATAGGAGAAAAGCCGCACGTCCGGTTCCTGGGCGAATTCACAGAGATCCCAAGCATGCGGACTGGCCGCCCAACCATTGAGAATGAAGACCATAGAATCAGCGGACTGCGATATGCGGACCCAGCGGGAGTCGTCCGAAGCGTGGACCATACACGGCCAGGCCATGATCAGAGGAAACAAGTGACAGTGCCGCAACCGCGGCCAGCGCACACACCTTCTTCACTTCCAGTCCTCCTTGATCACGCGAAGTTTTCGATGGCCCGCACGATGCGACGGGCGACCGACAGCTTGCTCATCAGCGGCAGCGGTTCGACCGAACCGTCCTTGCGCAAGAAAGTCACCCGATTCGTGTCCGTCCCGAAACCGCAGCCCTTCTGCGTGACGTCATTGGCGACAATCATCTCCAGTCCCTTGCTCGCGCATTTGCGCGCAGCTTCCTTCAGCACGTCGTTCGTCTCCGCGGCAAAACCGACCAGGAACAATCGTCCGATCGTCTGATGGCCGAATCGTCTGCTGTGCGAGAGCGTCTTGAGGATGTCGGGGTTGCGGACGAGTTTGAGGGTGCCGGACATCTGGGCCTTCTTGAGCTTGCGAGACGCGCAGGTGGCAGGACGCCAATCGGCGACGGCCGCGGTGGAGACGAAGACCGTCGGACCCTTCGCGCCCTTCAGCGCCTTTTCGACGGCGGCCAACATATCTCGAGCCGAGACAACATCCACCCGCGCGACATCCTTGGGCGTCTTCAACGTGACAGGCCCAGCGACCAGCGTAACCTTGTGCCCACGCGAAGCCGCGGCACGAGCGACGGCGAAGCCCATCTTGCCGGTCGACGGATTCGACAGGAAACGAACAGGATCCAGATGCTCACGCGTCGGACCGGCGGTAATGACAAAATTCATCGGCGTTATTATAGCATGTTTGCCGACCATTGCGTCCGCTTGAATCATTGACCAGGAGCGAGTTGCGCTTTCAGCTTTCGGAACGAGGCGCGCATCTCGCGTTCGTTCCCCCAGGCGATGCGTCGCTTCTCAGGATTGAGGATGCGATAATGATACGTCACAACGTTCTTCTCGAGTTTCCAGCCCTTGCAGAGGTCGACGACGTTCCACCAGATGCCGGCATCGAGCGTCTTCCACTCCACGTTGATCTTATCCTGCACGACCAGCAGCTGGGCGTTGGTCGACGGCGTGCCGGCGAAGATCTTCTCGAGTTCGGTGAAGTAGAACGGCGCAAGGTGATTGCAGAGACGCTTCAGGTGTTCGGACTTCCCCC
>CALZAJ010000235.1 GCA_945613785.1 uncultured Verrucomicrobiota bacterium
TGTCCTTGGCGTCCTTGAGGCCAAGACCGGTGATCGCGCGGATCTCCTTGATGACGCCGATCTTGTTGGCGCCAGCGGACTTGAGGATGACGTCGAACTCGGTCTTCTCTTCAGCGGCGGCAGCACCAGCGCCAGGAGCGGCGACGGCGACGGCAGCAGCGGCGGAAACGCCCCACGCCTCTTCGAGAGCCTTGACGAGCTCGTTGATCTCGAGAACGGTCTTGCCCGAGAGTTCCTTGATGATTTCTTCGTTGGTCATTTTCAGTTTTCCTTTTTAGTTCAACCTGCAGCGTGTTTCATCTGCAGGAAATCATGATTACGCCTGAGCGGGCGCCTCGGCAGGAGCCTCGGCGGCAGGAGCGGCCTCGCCGCCCTTCTTGGCCTTCTCGGAGAGAACGCGGGCGAGACGGGTCGCAGGCTCCTTGAGGAGCATGAGCAACGTCGCACGGAGCTCGTTCTTGCCGGGAACCTTGGAGAGGGCCTCGACCATCGCGGCATCCACGATCTTGTTGTCGTAGTCGGCACCCTTGACGGAAGCCTTGCCAGCGGAAGCCTTGACGAACTCCATGATCGCCTTCGCGACCGCGGTCGGCTCGCCGTGACCCGTGACGATCGCCGTGTTGCCGGAGAGCATCGCGTTGACATCGTCGCTCCAACCCGTCTCCTTCGCGACCTTCGCGAGGTAGGTGTTCTTGACGACGAGAAGGCGGCTTTCGAGCTTGCGGAGATCAGCGCGGAGCTTGGCCATCTGCGCGACGGTAACACCGCCGTGGTTGACGATAAAGCAGTAGTCGGAGTCCTTGACGCGGGCGACGACTTCGCTCAGAATGGCAACTTTCTCAATTCTCATTTCGAAGTACCTCCTGATTATTCGGCATCAGCCGCGGCGATCACGGGAACGCCGACACCCATCGTGGAGGAAATGCTGACGCCCTTGACGAAGACGCCCTTCACCGTGGCAGGCTTCGCGGCGTTGACCGCGGAGATGACCGCCTTGATGTTCTGGACGAGCTTGTCCGCGTCGAACGAACGCTTGCCAGCGACGACGGACACGTTGCCCGTCTTGTCCATACGGAAGTCGACCTTGCCGCCCTTGGCTTCCTTGACGGCCGTCGCGACGTCATCCGTCACGGTGCCAGTCTTGGGGTTGGGCATGAGGCCACGGGGACCGAGCACGCGAGCGCACTTACGGACTTCCTTCATGGCTTCAACCGTCGCGATCGCGACGTCGAAATCGCACCAGCCATCCTTGGTGACCTTCTCGATCAGGTCCGCCATGCCGACGAAATCGGCACCCGCGGCCTTCGCGGACTCGGCCTGCTCACCGCCGGCGAACACCGCGACCTTGACCGTCTTGCCGGAACCGTTCGGAAGCTTGACCGTGCCGCGAACAGCCGTGTCACCCTTCGTCAGTTCCTTTCCCAAGCGGAAGTAGACGTCAACCGTCTCATCGAACTTGGCGCCAGGATTGCCCTTGACAAACGCAACCGCCTCTTCAATCGAAACCGCCTTCTGGGGCGCCTTCTTGAGGGCGTTGAAATACTTCTTGCCGTGACTCATTCGACCACCTCGATTCCCATGTTACGAGCGGTGCCGGCAATCATCTTGATGGCCTGCTCCGGATCATCGGTGTTGAGATCAGCCTTCTTCATCTCAGCGATCTTGAGAAGCTGGGCCTTCGTGACCTTACCGACCTTGTTCTTGTTGGGAACGCCGCTGCCCTTGGCGAGGCCCGCTTCCTTCTTGAGGAGCACGGACGCCGGCGGCGACTTGAACTGCAGCGAGAAGCTGCGGTCCTGATAAACCGTGATGATCACGGGGATGACGAGTCCGGAATCCTTGGCCGTCTTGGCGTTGAACTCCTTGCAGAACTGCATGATGTTCACGCCGGCGGAACCGAGGGCGGGGCCGACAGGCGGAGCGGGATTCGCAGCGCCGGCCGGAATCTGGAGTTTAACAACTCCGGTAACCTTCTTGGCCATTTGCCTTTTCCTTCTTTCGTGCGGCTCCTCCCGGGGATCCTTCCCGGTTCAGACGGACCGCAAAACCTGCCGATTACTTGGCCTCTTCGAAGGTTTCCTCGACGGCAACCTTCTCAACCTGCCAGTACTCGACGTCGACCGGGACCTTGCGGCTGAAGACGTTGACTTCAACCCTGAGTCTGCCCTTGTCGGGATCCACCATAGACACCTGGCCCATCTGACCCTGGAACGGACCAACTGTAACCTTCACCGTCTCATCAACGGAGAAATCAATCTTCGGACGCTCGACATCCGGCGCACCCGCCGGCTTGTTGCTGAGAATCGCGTCCACCTCAGCCTGCTTGAGCGGCATCGGACGATCACCGCCAACGAACCCGATCACACCCGGGGTCTCGCGGAGGAACTGCCACGTACGCGCGTAGATGGCCTTGCGACCATTCTCGTCGATGCCCTTCGCTTCATCATAAAGAGCAAGCTCGGCAAGGACATAACCCGGGAAAAACTTCTTCGTAATCGTGCGCTTCTTCCCGTTCTTCTTCTCGCTGACCTTCTCCGTCGGAATCTCGCAACGCCCGATGTAATCTTCCATGCGCTCGAGCTTGACGCGCGCTTCAATCGACTTCTGGGCCTTGTTCTCCTGACCCGTCAGCGTGTGCAAAACAAACCACTGCTTGTCCATTGTCGTATCCCTTAGGCGCCCTTGATGATGTCGAGGACAAACTGGATAGCCTTGTCGCAAACAAGCACGGTGACGGCAAGAATGAAAATGAACGAGATAACCACCAGGGTCGATTC
>CALZAJ010000236.1 GCA_945613785.1 uncultured Verrucomicrobiota bacterium
CCAGGCGGGGATGCGTTTGAGAAAAATGCCAAGGGCGTCATCTGCCCAGTCAAGCGCGTCTGCCGGCTTTTGATTGGCATGCATCGTCCGCAGGCGGAACTGATCCGCGAGATGTACGAGGTCGAGAAGAAATCGGTCGACCATGATCAGATTAAGGCCTGGCGACGACAGGTTGCGCGTGAGTTCCGCAAGCAACTGACGTTGGGAGTTCCGACGGCGGATGACGAGAAGGTGCTGAAGACGCTTCGCCAGCAGCTGGTTGACGAGAAGGTGTGCGTGAAGTTGCATCTGCGCTATCCGCTTCACGCGAAGCTGTATCTGGCGCATCGTCCGCAGGATACGTCCAATCCGATCATGTCTATCATGGGTTCGAGCAACCTGACCTTCAGCGGCATGATGCGCAATGGTGAGTTGAACGCCGAGTTCGGCGACTACCACGACAACCAGAAGTACGCCAAGTGGTTCTCGGAGCGGTGGGATGACAACTTCTCCATCGACATCACCAAGGACTTGATCGCGGTCCTGGACGAGAGCTGGGCGTCGGTGGATGGCCCATCGCCGTACGAGGTGTATCTGAAGATCATGTATCACCTCAGTCGCGAGGCGCGGCAGGGCGTTTCCGAATATCATCTGCCCGCGCCGTTTGATACGGAGCTGTTTGATTTCCAGAAGACAGCGGTCAAGCTTGCCGTGCGGCACTTGGAGAAACGCGGCGGTGCGATGATCGGCGACGTGGTCGGCTTGGGCAAGACGATCACTGCCTGTGCGGTCGCGAAGTTTTACGAGGAATCGCTTGGCGCTTCGACGCTCGTGATCTGCCCTCCGAATCTGCGGGAGATGTGGCGTGAGTACGCCAAGAAGTATGACCTCAAGATGGAGACGCGCTCGGTCGCCGAGAAGTTCGATGCCCGCAAGGAACGGTTCTTCAAGCTGGTCATCATTGACGAAAGCCACAACTTGCGCAATGCGGAAGGCCAGCGGTATGCGATGATCAAGGACCTCCTGACCTATCAGGGTAACAAGGTCCTCCTGTTGACGGCAACCCCGTACAACAAGGATTATCTTGACCTCGCCAACCAGTTGAAGCTGTTCGTCGATCCCGATCTCGACCTCGGCATTCGTCCCGAACAGCAGATCAAGGCCGAGGGCGGGGAACAACAGTTCGCCGTCAAGTACAGCAATATTCCGCTTGGCTCGATCCAGGCGTTCGAGAAGAGCTTCTATTCCGACGACTGGCGCGACCTGATGAAGCTGTATCTCGTCCGCCGTACCCGCACGTTCATCAAGAAGCACTACGCCCTGACGGACAAGAACAACGGGCGCAAGTACCTCAAGATGAAGGACGGTACCTGCAACTACTTCCCAGATCGAATCCCGAAGACGATCAAGTTCCCCACCAAGCCCGGCGACATGTTCGAGCGCCTGTACTGCGAGCAGATGGTGGACTGGATGGGCGATCTCTCACTGCCGCGGTACGGACTGCAGAAGTACATCAGCCCGGAAGCCACGGAAGAGGCGAACGCCAAGGAAAAGCAGATCCTCGACAACCTGTCCCGCGCGGGCAAGCGCATGATGGGCTTCTGCCGCAGCAGTTTCTACAAGCGCATGGATTCGAGCGGGGTTGCGTTCCTGATGTCTCTCTACCGCCATGCCGTGCGGAACGCGATGTACCTTTATGCCATCAAAAACGGACTCGATTTGCCGCTGCGCGTGGGGTCTGAGGTTGGTGACGGCGTGGAGGAGATGGAGGACTCCAATGGCGAGATGCTGCTCAAGATCACGGTTGATCCCGACGATTACGCGAAGGCGGGCCAGGAGGCGTACGACACACTCGTTGCCGAAGCATCCAGTTCGGTGAAGTGGATTTCACCCAAATTCTTCAAGAAGTCCCTCGCGACGGCGATTAAGAAGGACAACGGCATCATCATGTCCATGCTCGGGCAGTGTGGCGAATGGAAGCCCGCCGAGGACGAGAAGTTGAAATCCCTCTGGAAACTGGTGGCGAAGAAGCATAAGGACGAGAAGGTTCTGGTCTTCACCCAGTATTCCGACACGGCCCGCTACCTGGCCACGCAGCTCAAGGCGATGGGCGTGACGAATGTCGTGCAGGTGGACGGCGATTCCGAGAATGTGGTGCAGGAGGTGAACAGGTTCTCGCCGGTCTCCAACAAGATGCCGCCGATCTCCATTGAACACCAGACGCGGGTGATGATCGCGACCGATATGCTTTCGGAAGGACAGAACCTGCAAGACGGACACATCGTGGTCAACTACGATCTTCCCTGGGCGATCATCCGCCTGATCCAGCGGGCCGGCCGTGTGGACCGCATCGGACAGAAGGCGCCGGAGGTGTTCTGCTACTCCTTCTTCCCGCAGGACGGCATCAACGAGGTCATCCGTCTCCGCGACCGTCTGAACGACCGCATCAACGCCAATGCCGACGCGGTCGGCTCGGACGAGGTGTTCTTTGAGGGCAACAAACAGAATCTCGAGGACATCTTCAACGAGAAGGCCGGAATTCTCGACGAAGCGGACGAGGGAGAGGTCGATCTCGCGTCCCAGGCGTATCAGGTGTGGGAATCGGCGACAAAGGACAATCCCGAGCTTCGTGAAAGAATTCAGGCGATGGCGGATGTCGTGTACTCGACCAAACCCGCCGGAGAGTACCCTGCCGGCGTCATCACCTACGCCCGCACCAAGAGCGAGACCGACGTTCTCACCTGGCTCAACGCGACGGGCGGCGTCGAATCGCAGTCGCCGACCCGGATATTCCAG
>CALZAJ010000237.1 GCA_945613785.1 uncultured Verrucomicrobiota bacterium
GGTCCTCTGCGACTACCTGGTGGGCTCGAACGAGTCGCCGCTCAAGAAGGCGTTGCTGGACCGTAAGCTTTGCACGGATGTCTCGCTCTTTCCGATCGTCCTGGAACAGGCGGAGGTCGAACTGGTCGTCGAGAACACGACGTCCGAGTCCGCCGAGACGTGTCGTCGTGTCTTCCGTGAGACGATTGACGCGCTGTTGAAGGAGGGGCTCGACCGCCGGAGTCTCTCGGCCAAGCTGGACAATGCCGAGTTCCAGGATCAAGAGAAGGACTTCGGCAGCTATGCCCGTGGGCTTGTGTTCATGGACGAGGCGCTGGGCACGTGGATTTACGGCGGCGATCCGGCGGACGCGTTTCGTTCAGCGGGTCTCTTCGCCGAACTCCGCGAGGGGCTCGAGAAGGGCTGTTTTGAGCAGGTGCTGCGAGAGGCCTTTGTGGACAATCCGCATCACGCGGAAGTGACGCTGGTGCCGTCCGCGACGCTGGAAGCGGAGAAGCGTGTCGCCGACGAGGCCGCGCTGGCTCGGACGCTGGCATCCATGACGGTTGAGGAGGTTGCGGAACTGAAGCGTCAGGCGGACGACTTGAAACGGCGTCAGGCCACCGCGGATGCGTCCGAAGAGCTTGCGAAGCTGCCGCGGCTTTCCCTTTCGGACATTCCCGTACAAGGCTCTTACACGCCCATGACCGTGACCGAAGAGGCGGGGGCGAAGGTCTATCGCACGAACGTGGGCGTAGATGCAATCATCTACCTGAACCTGGCGTTCCCGTTGGACGCGCTCTCTGACGTGGACCTTCTGGCCGTCCCTGTGCTTGCGGAGATGCTCGGTTATGTCCCGACCGAACACCATTCGACCCTCGAGCTGCGCAATGAAGTGGATTCCAGGCTCGGAAGTCTTCATTTCTCTGCGAGATCGACGAGTCAAGGTCCTTATCTCAGGGTTTCCCTGTCGTCCTTGTCGTCGCGAAAGGACGAGGCGTTGCGGATCTTGTCCGAGATCCTGTTGCAGTCGCGGTTTGACGATGCCAAGGTCGTAGCCGATCACATCGCTCAGGCTCGGGAGTCGAGCGAGCAGTCTTTCCAGCGTCGCGGCGATCTGCTCGCCATGTTGCAGGCCGGCGGTTCCGTGTCCCGACGGGACGAGATCGCCGACATGTTTGACGGTCTCCGTCAGCTGCGCTGGCTCCAGTCGGGCGCTGCGTGCGACTTTGCCGCGCTGGCGCGTCGCATCTTCACGCGCCGCGTGATCGTGTCGGTCACGGACAATGCGGACGCGGCCTTCGTCACAACGCTCGTGAAGGGGCTTCCCGACGTGCAGGAGCGCGCGGTGCAGAACCAGGACTACGGTGCGTCGGTGACCTCGGAGCGTCCCCGCGTCGGACTTGAGATCGCCTCCCCCGTCGGGTTCTCTGGATTGGTGGGCCGTCTTCCTGATCCTGCGGCTTATTCGGGGGCCTATTCCGTGGCGGCGCGCATCGCCTCGTTAGACCATCTCTGGAACGAGGTCCGCGTGAAGGGCGGCGCCTACGGCGCGTATCTGCGCGTCAGTCCTACGGGACGTGTCGACTTCGGCTCCTATCGCGATCCGGATCCGGCGGGGGCCCTTGCGAGCTTCAAGGCGACGGGCAAGGCGCTCGAGACGTTCGCGCAGTCGGACGAGTCGTTCGAGAAATACCAGGTGGCCGTCATCGGGCAGATGGAGCCGTATCGTTCGCCCCGTGCCGAGGCCGCGTATGTGCTGGATTCTCAGCTGGAGGGCCTGACGACGGAGCGTCGGCAGCAGCTGCGAGAAGAGGTGTTGCGCACGACGTCCGCAGACCTTTTGGCCTGTGCGCGTGGTCTGTCGGCTGCTGCGGAAGGGGCCGCCCATTGTGTCGTCGGCGGCAAGGAAATCCTTTCCAAATGCGCCCTCGATCGGACCGAGCCCGTGCGGCGTCCGTGATTCCCCTTGCTTGATTCGGCGCATTGTGGGATAATCTAGGGAAAACGTATTTGACATGGAGCTATTCGACACACACGCCCACTTCGAGGGCACGGATGAGGAGATTGCCGCGCTGCTGACCCGCGCCGCCGAGGCGGGGGTGACACAGCTGATGGCCGTTGGCGGGAGCGAATCGCTCAATGCCGGTGTTCTGCGCACTTTGCGAGGCTCTCGTTCCGCTCCCAAAGCCTCCCCCTCGGTGCTCCTGGCGCTTGGCTGGGACCGTGACCAGGCGGGTCAGGATTTGCCTGAGCTCGATTACACGGGGGTTGCCGCGGTTGGCGAGATCGGTCTCGACTACTATTACGAAGGGGCGCCGCGCAAGGCACAGATGGACCTCTTTGCGCGTCAGCTCGAGTTGTCCTGCAAATTGGATCTGCCGGTGGTCATCCATACGCGGGAGGCGGACGACGATACGCTGGGCCTTCTCCGCGAAATTCCGGCCAGAGGCATCATCCACTGCTTTACGGGTGCGCCGAAGTTCTGCGGACAATTGCTGGATCTCGGTTTCTACGTGTCCATCTCCGGCATCGTCACGTTCCGTGCCGCGGATAACGTCCGTGAGTCGGCACGGTACATCCCCGACGATCGGCTGCTGATCGAGACGGACTCTCCGTTCCTCGCGCCGGTGCCCAAGCGCGGGAATCCGAACGAGCCTTCTTTCCTCGTTCATACGGCCAGGTTCCTGGCCGATCTCCGTCAGATGCCGCTTGAAACATTTGCCGCTTTGACGACGGCGAATGCCCGTGCGGTACTTGTGAAATAGTCCGATGGACTATATGTTGTATTCACG
>CALZAJ010000238.1 GCA_945613785.1 uncultured Verrucomicrobiota bacterium
CAGCCCTACCGCATCGGCGTGCAGCTTCACCCGCTCACGATCGAGCAGAACGCGCTCACCTCGTTCAAGAGCCGCACGACGCTCGTTCCGTGCCGCGCCAACACGATGGGTCCCGGCATCATGTTCAAGGCCGACTACGCGATTGGCGGCGCCGACGGCACGCTGGGCCGCGGCATGCAGTGGCAGGGCATGAGCTTCTGGATGACGCTCCGCTTCGGGCCGGACCGTCACGTCACCTCGTCCTACATCCCGACCCTCCCGGGCAAGCTCTTCTTCCTGAAGGAGCTCGCGGGTCCGTTGATCGCCGAGGCCAACTAACATGAGAAAGGTCGTTGCAGCCGGGTCGATTCTCGTCGACAAGATCAACGAGATCGGCGCTTATCCGAAGGCGGGCGAGCTCACGCAGATCCGTGCGCTCTCTCGGGTTCCGGGCGGTCTTGTGCCGAATACCGGCTGCGATGTCCACATCCTCGATCCCCGTATTCCCGTCGCCGCTTTCGGCGCGGTCGGGGACGATGATGACGGGCGTTTCGCCGTTGCGGAGCTTCAGGGCCGCGGACTCGACACGACGGGCGTCGTGGTGAAGGCCGCGCCGACGTCGTTCACCGTCGTCATGAGCGTGCCGGGCGGCGAACGCACGTTCTTCACCTATCCGGGCGCGAGCGCCGCCTGGGGTTATGACGACTTCCCGTTCGATCAGATCGGCGAAGGCGACCTCGTCCTGCTCGGTTACTTCCTCCTCCTGGCGAAGGTCGATGCGGGCGATGGACTCAAGATCCTCCAGGAGCTGAAGCGTCGCGGTGCGGAAACGGCGATCGATCTCGTGAGCGAGAACTCCGATCGCTACCAGCTCGTCCGTGAGTGCCTGCCCTCCGTCGATCATCTCATCGTCAACGAGATCGAGGCGGCGCGCATTGCGGGCATTGAAGGGGATCTCAAGACGGTCGCCTCCAAGTTGCTCGAGCTCGGCGTGCAGAAGCGCGTTGTCATCCACATGCCGCAGAAGGGCGTCTCGCTCCTCAAGGACGGCAGCTGGACGGAGGTTCCGTCCGTCGACATTCCGAAGAGCTTCATCAAGGGCAAGACGGGTGCGGGCGACGCCTTCTGTGCGGGCTGTCTCGTCGGCATCTTCAACGGTCTGCCCGAAAACGAGATCCTGGACCTCGGCGGCATCGCCGCGGTCGGTGCGATGTCCGCGCCCGGCGCGGTCGAGGGCATGCGCCCCATCCCTGAGCTCAAGAAGCTGATCTCCTCTCTTTAATTCATCCCTCATCATTCATCGTTTTACAAGCCATGCTCGTCAATCTCGATCAGGTCCTGAAGCGCGCGAAGGCGGAGAAGTACGCCGTCGGCCTTTTCAACACGCATGACACCGACATGCTCGAAGCCGCGATGTCCGCGGCGGAAGAGCTCAAGAGTCCCATCATCATCGGCACGGCCGAGGTGCTTCTGCCGTACGGTGATTTGCCGCTCATCTCGCCGGCGCTCATCGCCGCGGCGAAGCGTGCGTCCGTCCCGGTGGTCGTCCACTACGATCACGGTCTAACGTTCGAGAAGACGATGGAAGCGCTGAAGTGCGGTTTTTCGTCCGTCATGTACGATGCCTCCGCGAAGGATTACGAGACGAACATCGCCGAGACGAAGGAAGTGACGAAGATCGCCCATGCCTTCGGCGCGACGATCGAAGGCGAGATCGGCCATGTCGGCCTGGCGCAGGAGGGTGACGACCGTAACGGACAGTACACGACGGTCGAAGAGGCGGTTGATTTCCAGACCAAGACGGGTGTCGATGCGCTCGCGGTCGCGGTCGGCAACGCCCACGGCGTCTACAAGTCCAAGCCCTGCATCCAGCTCCAGCGCATCGCCGAGCTCAACGCGGCGGTGAAGTGTCCGCTCGTCATGCACGGCGGCAGCGGACTTTCCGACGACGATTTCAAGAATGCGATCGAGCGCGGCGTGGCGAAGATGAACATCCACACCGACATGGTCTGCGCCGGCATGCGTGCGATGTACGAGCAGTGCGACGCGCACAACCGCGACAAGATCGTCACGTGGGACTATCTTGACACCCGCAAGGCGAAGGTCGAGGCGATCAAGGCGGTCGTCCGTCGGAAGCTCGAGCTCTTCGGATCGGTTGGAAAGGCCTGATGCATGTTCGGTAAGACGCTAGTTTCGCTCGTACTCGCTGTTTTCTGTGCCTATTCCGCACGTGCGGCCGAAAACGACTCTTTCAAGTCCGAGTTCCGCAAGATGCGTGTCGGCCTCGAGGCCTGGAAGGGCATGAAGGTCGCGTTCCTCGGCGATTCGATTACGGATCCGTGTCATGTCGGCTGCACGAAGAACTACTGGGGCTTCATGATCGAGGACCTCGATCTCGACGCGAAGGTCTATGGCGTTTCCGGGCATCAGTGGTCAGACGTCCCCGGACAGATCAACCGCATCTACGAGGCGAAGGACGTCGATCTCGACGCGATCTTCGTCTTCGTCGGCACGAACGACTACAACGCGAACGTCCCGCTCGGCGAGTTCTTCGACTACAAGGACGAAGAGGTGAACCACAACGGACAGATCTCCGTCCGCAAGCGCCGCTACCTGAACAAGGACATGTCCACGCTCAAGGGCCGCATCAACACGGTGCTGGGGCGTCTCAAGACGGAGTTTCCGCAGGCGCAGGTCATCCTGATGACGCCGTTGCACCGTGCGTTCTTCCAGTGGAGCGGCGACCCGGAGCACAACGTGCAGCCGCCGGAGTCCTTCCCGAACGGACTCGG
>CALZAJ010000239.1 GCA_945613785.1 uncultured Verrucomicrobiota bacterium
CAACGGACGACATATCCCCACGGACACATCGTATAGCACGCGATGTCGGGTCCGATGCCGCACGTCTTGCCGAACTCGACATATCGGTCGAAGACTGCATAATCAAACGACCACGAACCATCCGGCTTCTTCACGCGGCCGATCATCGAATGATAGGCGTCATAGCACTGATGATTCCACGGCAAATCGAGCAAGGTCGTGGTCAGCACCTTCTGTCCGCATTCGGCAAGGGTCGTCAGGACAGGCGCCAACGCCTTGAAATGTTCGTCGGAGAATGGCTTCGCCTTGCCAAAGCGCGCCGACGCCCATGGATGTTGCCAGAGATCGAGGTAGTACTTCCATTCGGAGGGCGGAGGAAGGACGCGGTCGATGACTTTGACCTGGAGCGGACCGAAATCGTGAACGCCTGGCCTGGCATCGGCAGCGACCGCAACGCGGCAGACGGACGGCGCTTCAGCGTTGGATGCGCTCGGATCGAACTTGTTCAGACAGTCAAGCCGACTGGCAAGTTGGGCGCCACAGGGCTTTGTCGTATAGCTGATGGCGCGAACGCCATAGAGATCGACTGTCATGTCATTCGCGGACATCTGTCCCATGCCGCGCATCGCCTCCATCATCTCCAAGGCGAAGTTATCGGGAATCTCGGCATACGTGGTCTCGCCACGCCAGACCGCGACTGTAAACGTCGGACCCTCATAGGCCCAAAGCACACCTGCGGCAGCCAACGCACACAAAACGGTCGACAGTTTCTTCATTACGTCCTCCCGCCAGCAAATTTCCAGTGCAACACACGCTGCACGGCCAATGCTGACCAGTACTTTCTTGTGAATAATGCGTAGTATAGCAGTTTCCTATTGGGTCTGTAAAGCGGTCTTCAGCCTGATCACGGATTACAAATGCCCCCGCGCGTCTCGGCTGCGCCGAGCCGCCGTGGACATTTGTAATCCGTGGCACTATCGAAACCCCATTGCCAAAGCACACCCAAACATGATACAATACCGTCGTTATGCCAAATGGTATAATACCTTTTAGCATAACACCATTTAGCACAACTGCCAAAGAAAGAGAGCTGGATAACAAAGACCGTGCGCATGCTCGCGCACCTCAGGCCGACGGTTTCCATCGACCCTTCGTCCGGTGCTCCGACCGTGACTGTGGACGCGCGAATTGCGGCAGAGCCTGCAACGCTCGATTCTGTGCTTGACGTTCTTCTGGCGCAGACCAAGCGGCGCAAGACGTGCGTCCTTCTCGACGAGTTCCAGGACATTCTCGACATAGACGACGGTGAAAGGACGCTCGCCGTGCTGCGCTCCAGAATCCAGCTCGACTCCAACACTCCGTACATCTTCCTCGGCAGCATACGTAACAAGATGACGGAGATCTTCTTCAAGTATTCCAGCCCTTTCTACCATTCCGCCGCCGCGTTCAAGGTCGGGAACATAGACCCTGACGAATTTTTCGCGTTCATAAAGAAACGCTTCGCCACCGGCGGACGGAAACTCACGCGCGCAATGTTTGACGCCATCGCCCGCACCGCACGCGACACCCCGGGCTTCATCCAGGAACTCTGCGATGCACTCTGGCAGATGAGCAGCAAAGGGACAACACTTGAGGAATCCGACATCCAGCAGGCCCTTGCCATCATATTCGCAAGGGAAAACGACCACTTCACATTTGCGCTCAAGCAGCTTACCGCGCAGCAAACGCGCGTTCTCCGCACCATAGCCGTCCGCGGCGGCAGGGGGATACTCTCCGGCTCCTTCCTCGAAGCGGCACAGGTCTTCAACGCCGCATCCGTCAAAAAGGCCGTCGCCAAACTTGAACGAGAGAACATAATCTACAACTACGACGGGGAATACCGCTTCGGTAGCCCCTTTTTCTGCGAATGGATACTGCGCCAATGATACCACCCAGCGGCGCTTACGCTTGCGCCATTCCAAATCTGCGCGAACGTTAGTGAGCCCCGTCCGTGAAAGTCCGTGGTGTAATGGGTTAGTCGGTTGCGCGGCTCGTTCCTCGCCGCGAACCGACTAACCCATTACGATGTTGATGTCAAAGAGTAACACGAACTCAGGCGGCAAGCAGATGCCGTTCCGGTTCTCGCTCATCATGTCCCGCACTATGTGACGGGAATTGAAATTCGTCATGGCGAGACGCCAGAGTTCGCGGTCGCCCGTCATCTCCGCGCATAAATCCAGGCTCCGACGGCGGCTGTAAACGGCGCGACAAGAACGAGTCCGAAGCTGCCGACGAGCGTCTTCACGATCTCGGCGGAGACAAGCGTGGAATTGAGGAAGTCCATCGGATGCGTTCCCTGCGCGGCAAAGACCATCAGAAGCGTCAGGTAACCGCCCGAATACGCGAGCAACAGCGTCGTCGTCATCGTGCCAACCACCGCGCGGCCCATGCGGAGGCCGGAGAGGAGGAGTTCGCGAAATCCGAGCGCGGGATTATGGAGCTTCACTTCCGCAACGCCCGCGGCGATGTCCATCGCAAGATCCATCACTGCGCCAGAGGACGCCAGCACGATCGCGCCGATGAAGACGTCCCGAAGATCAAGCCCCGAGTACCCGGAATAGAGCAGCTGTTGGGCAAACGGCATGGTCGCACCGTTGACGTGCATGAGGCGTCCGAAGAGATGGGCAAGTCCCAGGGAGGCGACGACGCCCAACATGGCGCCCGCAAAGGCCGTCAGGCCCTTCTTCGTCCAGCCGGCGACCAGGTACATGATGACGCCCGTCAGGACGGCGACCGTCAGGAAGG
>CALZAJ010000240.1 GCA_945613785.1 uncultured Verrucomicrobiota bacterium
AAGGTAAGAGTATGGCAAGGGCGAAAAAGATCGAAGGTCTCTCCGTTTCCTGGGAGAGAAGGGGTGCGTATCCGATTCGTTTCGCGGAGGATGCGTTTGCCGAGGACAACGAGACGGTGGTCTCGACGCTGCGGGCGGTCACGGGTGTTGAGAATCCTCGGGTGCTGCTGGTGGCCGATGGCAATGTGGTCCAGCGGACCGACGGCCTTGGCACGCGCATCGGCAAGTACGTGCAGTCCCACGGTCTTCAGCTGGCGGCCCCGCCGATCGTTCTGGGCGGTGGCGAGAAGATCAAGTCGGACAACATGAAGAGCGTGACGGACGTCCTGAACTCCGTGATCGATGCCAAGGTCGGCGCCACTGACGTGATGCTCGTTCTGGGCGGCGGTTCGCTCCTGGATGTCGCGGGGTATGCCGCGGCGCAGGTTCGCGGCGGTCTGCGTCTCGTGCGTATGCCGACGACGGTGGCCTCGATGATGGATGCCGCGCTGGCGACGGACGCGGCCATTGACAGTCCGAACGTCAAGGATGCGTTGCGCGTTCCCTGTCAGCCCGCGGCGGTCATCATTGATCCGAAGTTCGCGACGACGGTGCTGGACGGCGTCTGGCGCGGCGGCGTCGGTGAAGCGGTCCGTTTCGCGGCCGTCCACGACGGGGCGCTGATGAAGAAGCTCGCCAAGTCCGCCGAACAGATCAAGAACCGTGACTATGCGACGATGTGCGAAATCGTCCGTGCGGTGGTCGAATCCCGCGTCAAGAAGGGGTCGGACGGCTTTGCCCTCTGGAGCGCCGGACGTCTCGAGGCGATGAGCGGCTACAAGCTTCCCCACGGTTATGCGGTCCCGATCGGCATCTGCATCGACTGCGCCTACGCGGTGGCGAAGGGCTACCTTAAGGATGCGGACCAGGAACTCGTCTGTCGGACGCTGGCCGACTGTGGCTCGCTGGACGGACTCGTCCACAGCCGTCATCTGCTTTCCCAGCCCGACAGCATCTTGTTCGGACTCGACGCGTGGCGTCTGGCTTCGGGTGCGGAGGCGCTGGTCCTGCCGTCGGGCATCGGCAAGTCGACGGTGGACGAGGCGCCTGACCGTGAGGCCCTGAAGAAGGTTATAAAAGAGTTCCTTCAGGCGTCCACGGAGTCCTAAATTTTGGTAAAATATCTTCTATATGAAAAAACTTATTGCGATTCTCGCGCTTTTGGGCTCTTTCGCCCATGCGGCAAACGTGGTCAGCGTCTCGGTCAAGGCGCTGGACGGCTTCGGTGGTGACACGAGTTCGGTTCTGGCGCGTTGCCAGACGAAGGAGGGGTCCGTCTATGACGAAGTCACGGTCTCCCGTGACGTCAACGCCCTCAAGTCAACCAAGGAATTCCAGGAGATCATGGCCGATGTCCGTCGTCTGACGGAAGGCGTCGAGGTCGTCTTCTATGTGAAGCGCAAAATGCGCTTCCAGGCGCCGATCGACGTGAAGGGCAACTCCGCGGTCAGCGAGTCCAAGATCATCAAGGAGGCGGATCTCAAGGACGGCGCCCTGTACGGCGAAGGCGATTTCGCCGAAGCCGCGGCGCGTGTCCGTGCCTATTACCAGAAGAAGAACTATCCGGACGCCAAGGTGTCCGTCGTTCCGAAGGTCACCTCGGGCGACTACTGCGAGCTGTCGATTCTCGTTGACGAGGGCCAGAAGCTCAAGATCGTCGACTACGAGTTCGAGGGAGCCGACCATGCCGACCTCGCCGAACTCCGCGCGGCAATCGGCGACTTCCCCTGGTGGAATCCGAAGGGCTGGATGAACGACGCCCCGACTTCGCGCGAGCAGCTCGCGCAGTCCGTCGCAAAGGTCCGTGAGTACTATCGCAACCGCGGCTATCTCGACGTCAAGGTCTCTGATCCCGAGCGCGTGGCGACGGCCGACGGCGAGTCGGTCATCCGCTACAAGGTTGAGGAGGGCACGCTCTACAAGGTCGGCGATATCTCGATCCAGGGCCTCAAGACCTACCCGGAAGGCGTGGTCAAGGAAAAGAGCAAGCTGAACGAGCTCGTTGGGCAGATTGCGGGCGCCAAGGTCCTCGACGAGGCCGCGCACCGTGTGGCCGTCGTCGTCGGTTCGGGTGACAAGGGCCTGACCGACACGCATGTGACGGTTCGTCAGCTCCCCTGTGACGACTCGGAGGACAAGCTCGACTTCGTCTTCGTCGTCGAAGAGGGCGTTCCGGTCGTCATCAACGAGGTCCGTGTCGAGGGTAACGACTACACGAAGGACAAGGTCATCCGTCGCGAGATCGAACTGAGCCCGGGCAACCGCATGCTGGCCGACCGCGCCGAGCGCAGCCAGCGCAAGCTCGAGAACCTCAACTACTTCAAGCGCGTGCGCTACTACCTGAAGGAGACCGATCTCGGCAAGGACGAGACCGGCGCCGAGTACCGCGACCTCGTCTATGAGGTCGAGGAGCAGAACACGGGCAACTTCATGGTCGGCATTGGCGCGAGCTCGGTCGATTCTGTCTATGTCTCGGCCGAGATCTCGCAGGCCAACTTCGACCTCTTCGCGCCTGGCAAGATGTTCCGTGGCGCCGGTCAGAAGGCTCGTGCCTACGCACAGGTCGGTCCGCGTATCCAGACCTACGAGATCAGCTGGTCCGAGCCGCACTTCCTCGACCGCTACCTCGAACTTGAGCTGTCGGCCTACCGCCGTCAGCGCTGGTATGACGACTCTGACATCATCCGCACCGGCGGTTCGGTCTCGCTCTCCTACCCGGTCAA
>CALZAJ010000241.1 GCA_945613785.1 uncultured Verrucomicrobiota bacterium
ACGGCCGGCGTTTTTGGCGCTGACCGAAACAAATTCAGGAGGTATTCCCATGGCTTTTGAACCCAAAACGCAGGCATTTACCTCGTCGATCGCCACTGTCACCCTCGGCACAGGGGACAAGGCATGCAAGCTCGGCGGCGTGAACGTCCTGCCCTTCTACTCCTTCGACGCGCCCATCGAGAACGCGCCGAAGATCGGCGTAGAGATCACCGACGCAGGCATCGCTGCTTATCCGCAGAAGGGCCTGCAGGAATTCTACGCAGGCTGCACCACCCCCGCCGAAATGGCAAAGCGCGTTGAGACGATGCACGGCGCAGCCTTCATCTGCCTGCATCTCGAAGGCGCCGATCCCAACGGCGAGAATAAGTCCGTCGAGGAGTGCGTCGAGATCGCGAAGTCCGTCGCGGCAGCGACCGACCTGCCCCTCGTCATCATGGGCTGCAAGAACATCGAAAAGGACGCGGAGCTGTTCACCAAGATCTCCGAGGCCCTGCAGGGCAAAAACATCCTCGTCCTCTCCGCCCGTGAGGAAAACTACAAGACCGTCGGCGCGTCCGCCGCGTTGGCTTACGGTCAGAAGGTCGGCGCGGAATCCGCCGTCGATATCAACCTTGCTAAGCAGCTCAACGTCCTCATGACTCAGCTCGGCGTCGCGCCCTCGTCCATCGTGATGAACGCAGGCTCCGCCGCCGCAGGCTACGGCTATGAGTACGTCGCCTCCACCCTCGACCGCATCCGCGCCGCTGCTTTGGCGCAGAGCGACGACCAGCTCCAAATGCCCATCATGACGCCCGTCTCCACCGAGACATGGAACGTCAAGGAAGCCATCATGTCCGAGGCGGATATGCCCGAGTGGGGCGACGCCGAGGAGCGCGGCATCGAGATGGAGATTACCACCGCCTCGGCTTGTCTGGCAGGCGGCTCCGACGCTGTTATCATGCGGCACCCCGCTGCCATTAAGGCAATCGCCGACATGATCGAAGCGCTGGTCTGAGCGGAAGGAGGAAACAGAAATGGCACTGAAAGGCTTAGATATTTTCAAGCTCTCTCCCAAGAAGAACTGTAAAGAATGCGGCAGCCCCACCTGTATGGCGTTCTGCATGAAGGTCGCACAGGGCGCGGTCGCGCTCGATAAGTGTCCGTACTTCTCTCCGGACGCAATCGCAAAGCTCTCCGAGGCCACTGCGCCTCCCATGAAGACCATCACGGTCGGCGACGACATCAAGCTCGGCGGCGAGACTGTCCTGTTCCGCCACGAGAAGACCCTCGTCTCCCGCAACCGTTTCGCCGTCCCCGTCTGCACCGGCATGGAGGACGCGGAGGTCGATCAGAAGCTTGCCGATATGCAGAAGGTCGATTACGAGCGCATCGGCGAACGCGAGTATGTCGAGTTCGTCCTTGTCCACTGCTCCAAGGATTCCGCGGGCAAGTGGGAAGACCTCGTCAAGAAGGCCATGGCGACCGGCAGAACCCTCATTCTCGACTGCGAATGCACCGAGTGCGCAAAGAAGGCGCTCGACCTGTGCAAGGATTCCAAGCCCATCCTCAACGGTGCGAACGCGGAGAACTTCGCAGAGATGAGCACCATCGCCACGGAAGCGGGCGTTGTCCTCGGTGTGAAGGGCGAGAGCCTTGCCGAGCTGCATGACACCGTCTCCAAGCTCGAAGCCGCAGGCAATAAGAATTTGATTCTCGACGTGACCGGCAAGACCGCGAAGGAGACGCTGGCAAACGCCGTCCTCGTGCGCCGCACCGCCCTGAAGGACGGCGACCGCACCTTCGGCTATCCCTCCATCGTCAACCTCTCGAAGCTCGCCAAGGGCGACATCCATCTGCAAACCGCCCTTGCCGCCATGTTCACGCTGAAATACGGCTCCATCATCGTCATGGAGCAGATGTCCTACGCCGAAGCGCTCCCACTGTACGGTCTGCGTCAGAACATCTATACCGACCCGCAGAAGCCGATGAAGGTCGCGCCCGGCATCTACCCGATGAACGGTGCAACGCCTGACGATCCCTGCCTGATGACGGTGGACTTCGCGCTGACCTACTTCCTTGTCTCCGGCGAGATCGAGCGCTCCAATGTCCCCGTCAACCTGCTCATCACGGACGCTTCCGGTATGTCCGTCCTGACCGCGTGGGCGGCAGGCAAGTTCTCCTCCTCCACCGTCAAAAAGTTCTTTGACGAGTACGACATCGCGAGCAAGATCAACAACCGCACCCTCGTCATCCCCGGCAAGGTCGCCGTCATGAAGGGCGAAATTCAGGACAAGCTGCCTGAGTGGAACGTCGTCGTCGGCACCCGTGAGGCGGTCGAGATCGTCAAGTACCTCAAGGACGGCGAGCACATCAAGGCCGCCGCCGCAGTCGCCGCTTCGAAGAAGCCCGCCGAGGAGAAGAAGCCCGTCGTGGACGAGAACGCCCCGATCGACTTCTCCAAGCTCGTCATTCCCGAAATCGCGCATAAGGATATGGGCGTTACCTACAAGCAGCGCAATGTGCAGTCGAAGAAGTTCATCACCATCGGCGAGCGCATCCACTGCATCAGCCCCGTCATCCGCGAGGCCATGGCGACCTTCAACCCCGATCCCATTCTGGAGCGTGCCGCGCAGCAGATCAAGGCAGGCGCGACCTACCTCGATGTCAACATCGGACCTGCCGAGTCCAACGGTCCTGAGTTGATGACCTGGGCAGTCAAGCTCCTGCAGGAGAACTTCAACAATGTCCCGCTGGCGCTCGACACCGCCAACAAGAAGGC
>CALZAJ010000242.1 GCA_945613785.1 uncultured Verrucomicrobiota bacterium
GTCAACCCGGACGCCCCGGACGTTGCGGAGAGCGAGATCCTCTTCTTCCGCGCATTGAAGTCATGGATGCAAGGAGTCTCAGCCTTCGTGTTCGGGAAATTGACAAAATAGGAAGATGCGGAAGTGCCTGCAGAGTTCGGCAACCGGCCGAATGCGAAATCTTCAGAGTCAAGGTCAAGGGCGAGACCCGGATCGCCGCGCAAATAGATCCGCACGTCGCACCCCTTCACGACCGTCACCAGGAGCGAGTCCGGAGGGGGCGTCAGACCTCCTCCGGTCGAACGCGCCCTTCGCGGCGCATTGTGCGCCGGCGATTCGCGCGAGAGCAGCGGCACGACCTTGTCGCCGACGACCAGCTCGCCCGAACCCGTACCGGAGACCGAGACACGAAGAACGGCGGTATCGTCCGTCGACTGCGGATAGGCGAACGGCGCATTCGTCGTCCCCGTATAGAAGACATGTTCGAGATACGTATGCGTTGACCCGTCGGGTGAGTCGAACGGATCGAGATCGCCGAGAACGACCGCGACGCCATCGGGATAGCGCGGATCGAGCGAATGCGGATCGAGCGGATCCGTATGCGTCTCGTTGACCTCGCGTCCGTCGGAAAGGCCGTCCTTGTCCGTGTCGGCGTCATAAGGATCGGTGTGATGGACGAGCACCTCATCCTCCGTCGTAAGTCCGTCGCCGTCGGGATCGAAATCGTCCGCACGGGTCGGATCGAGATGCGCGAACTTGAGCGAGGTGACGTCACGCGGGATGGCATTGAAGGTCCGTCCGAGACCGCCGTTGCTGATTCCGACGGTCACGTTCGTAACCATGGGATCGGGGAGGCGCGACATATCATAGCGGAACGTGATGTCACCCTTCTCCTCGAACTCGATCATGAAGGAGAACGGATAATGGACATCACGGTTCCACGGCACGTTCTGCCAGCACATCACGAACGTATTTGACGGCGTGAGCGCCTGCCAGAAACGGCTCGGCAGGACGGGATCCGGGATCGGCGTCCAGGACGATTCCAAACCGTCGGGGGCGCAGAGCATCCAGTCGTTCGCCGAAGGCAGGACGCCGATGTTCGCATGGAACGGCGAGACGAACGTCGTCGTGTTCGTCATCGAGGGACGCGTCGTGCCGTAGGAGAAGACCGTGAGCGCATCGACGCTGTTCGTGCCGAAGGCGAAGCTCCAGCCGTTCGTGAACGTCGACTTGAACCAGTCCCGGGCCGCTCCGAAGCGACGCCAGTCGTCGCAGACCTCGGCCCCGGGGATCGGCTCGAAGGAGTGCGTCTCGTCCGTCCCGATCTGCGAAAGGACGATCCCCGCTGCATAGTCGGACTCGGTCAGCGGACGGATATCAGGCAATGTGAGCGTCTCGGCTTCGATCGTGCCGGCACCTTCCGTTGCACCGTCGGATCCGTCAGTCCCGTAGTCATCGTCGCCAAGCTCGAGCGTCATGACACCGGACAGACCGTTGGCATCGGAATCCGATCCGGTCCCCGGATCGCCGGGCACACTCCCGTCCTGTCCCGGATCCGGCAATCCGCCCTGCTGCTGATGCTGCTGCCGATAACGCTCCTTGTCCTCGTTCGTCGGCGTACCTTCAATCGTAGCGAAGACCATAAGCGCCGCGAGGGCGATGACCGTCGGGAGCCCGTATGTGCGGATAGACCTCCTGACCTCGCCGAGGAATCGGGCGAGGAGATAGCCCGCATAGGCAAGCGCAATCGCGGCGATGCCAAGCCCGCATACCCACAGGACTGCGTGATCGAAGGCACTTCTCAGGGAATGGATGTCCATATCACTTGATCCTGATGACGAACTTGCGATACTCGCACTCGACCCGGCACCACTCGGAAGAGGAATCGACGCCGCGCCGCGTGACCTTGAGAAGATTCCAGTCCGGACGATAGAGCCAATCGGGAGCGGAATCGGAAAGGTCCGCGAAGCACGGTCCCGCCTCGTTCGTGAAACTCGCCGTACGCGGCTCGAGTTTCGTGTCCGTCATGACGCGCATGTGCAGGAAACGTGTCGTTCCGGTCTCCGAAACCGAGGCCTCGACGATGCGCTCGCTCTCGGGGACATTCTCGACGCAATACCATCCGCCGCGCCACGCGAGGACAAGCCCCGTCTCCTCCAGGACAAGATCCCCGTCGCCGTCCGCATCGCGCCCGAAGGCGATCTGAACGTTGTTTGAGACCGTGCCCATCAGCTCAAGCCGGACGTCGAAGAACTTCGCATCGACGCGCGTCGCATTGAAGACGACGTTTGACGAGACCTCAGTATCCGCATAAGGAGACGGCGGCAGATCCGTGACCGTCCGCACGGCCGCGCACACGGCGAAGGACAGGAAGACGAAGCCAAGGGTAAGTTTAAATTTCATAGCATATATTATATCAAAACCGAAGACTTGATCACCGGCAGCGCACGAGCTTCGGCGAGAGCCACGCCGACACCGCCGCGCACTCCATGCCGAACGGGAGGTAGCCGCCGAAGCCGAGGAGAGGCATCTCCCAGATCTGGAAGCGGTGGACGTAGGGTACGGCGTAGATCCACTTCGCGAGCGACCAGTAGTTTCAGGTCTCCCAGCAGAGTCCGCAACACGCGAGCGGTACGCCGACGAGAACCGCCGCAAGGATGAGGTCGTGAGCAAGCAATTAGTGAATTTTGCAAAGAGAAAACAGATTTGCAAAAAAAAACGAGGCGGTTGGCCTCGTCTCTCTCATTTTTTCCTGCGACTTGGTGGA
>CALZAJ010000243.1 GCA_945613785.1 uncultured Verrucomicrobiota bacterium
GAGGTCGGTCAAGACCGCGATAGCGGTGTTGACCGACCGAGTACTAAGATGATTGATTTTGAGGAGTAATCCGTGAATTTGATATAATCCCACATCATGAAAACGGATTTTGGCGGACGAAAAACCTCGCTTTGCTATCTTGAGAAGGACGGTAGGTATCTCATTCTGCATCGGACGAAGAAGGAGCACGACGAGAACCAGGACAAGTGGATCGGTGTCGGCGGCAAGTTCGAGCCGGGCGAGACGCCGGACGTCTGCGCGCTCCGCGAGGTGAAGGAGGAGACGGGACTCACGCTGACCGATTACCGGTTGCGCGGTCTCATCATCTTCGTCTCCGACGTGTGGGGCATGGAGTACATGTACCTCTACACGGCGACGAAGTGGCGCGGAACGCTCGTCGACTGCGACGAGGGCGAACTCGTGTGGCTCGACAAGCGGGAACTGCTGACGAAGAACCTGTGGGAAGGGGACCGACTTTTCCTGAAGGCGCTCGACGAGCGCGAGGAGTTCTTCATGATGAAGCTGCGCTATGAAGGCGAACGGCTTGCGGAGGTCGTCGACTCGAAGGGCCTCTCGGCTTTCCGTTTGCGCGTCTACCTGGAGCTGCTCAACGTGCCGCGCGGCGAGACGATCACCTACGGGGAGCTGGCCCGCCGCATCGGCTGCGGTTCGCCGCAGGCGGTCGGACAGGCGCTTAAGCGGAATCCGTTCGCACCCGAGATACCCTGCCATCGCGTCATCGCCGCGGACGGATCGCTCTGCGGCTTCGGCGGCAGCCGTTCCGCCGCCGCCCTGGCCCGCAAGGCGAACCTGTTGAAGGCGGAGAGGTGAATCTGTACGGCGTCGTTTAGTTCGTCGAGCTGATCGTGCTCTACAACCGTAAGATTCTGCCGGGGACAGCTCCCGCACTTCGGCGAGGGACTGTCCCCGGACGCGTTTCGTCTCCGGTGCCTCTACTTGTGGCAGTCCCTGCGTCAGCAGCAACGGACGATCAGGGCGATGACGACCAGGGCGATGACGCCCGCGCAGATCCAGCATACCAATGACATGGTAGGCCTTCTTTCGCTGTGTTGTCAATCAGTGGGTGGAGATCGAACCCGAGACGCCGTGCGAACCGACGTTTGATTCGCTGCCGACGGAGAGTCCGTCCGTCCCGACGCCGAGCGTCATGGACGTGTTGACGCCGCTCGTCTTCTTCCTGCAGTCGGGCTTGCCGCAGCAGGTTTTTTCGCAGTCCCGCTTGCAGCAGTCGTCTCCGTTGCTGAAGATACCGCACCCGGCGAGACCCGATGCGAGAAGGCTGCTGACGAGAGCCGCCTTGGTCAGTGTGATGAGTCTGTTCATGGCTTTTTCCTTTCGTGTTGGGCCGGGGACAGTCCCTGGCGACGTGCAATAGGATAACCGCAAACGGAGAATCGTGCGATTGTAAAGACAATGGAATCGGCATAATTATGATATACTTCCTCTGATGTTCAAGAAAGATCGACATGGCTGAAGAATTTTCCATCGTGCTCCTCCGTCCCGAGATTCCGCACAACACGGGGGCGATCGGACGGCTCTGCGTCGGACTTGGCGTGAAGCTGAACCTGGTGCGTCCGCTCGGCTTCCAGCTCGACGACAAGTCCGTCGCCCGGGCGGGACTCGACTACTGGCCGCATCTCGAGAAGGCGATCCACGACACGTGGGAGGACTATCTCGCGGCCGAGCGGCCGAAGCGCGTCTTCTTCCTCTCGACCCACGGCGAGAAGTCGCTCTACGACATCGTCTTCGAACCGGGTGACGCGCTTGTCTTCGGCAACGAAGGCCACGGACTCCCGCCGGGCTTCTACGAGCGCTACGCCGACCGCCTCTTCAAGATTCCGATGCCGGGCCCTTACGCCCGCTCGATCAACCTCGCCAACGCCGTCTCGATTGCGGCGTACGAATGCTATCGGCAGCTCGTCGTGGGCTGCCCGGAAGCCTTTCGCCATCAGTAACAAGCAGTGAACCCACGTTTGGCGGAACAAGATGGATAAGTTCTATGAGAAGACGCTCGCGTGCGAGCGCAAGTATACGGGCAGGATCATCAACGTCGATCTGATCGACATCGAGCTGCCGGACGGACGGAAGACGAAGCGCGAAGTCGTCCGGCATGGTGCGGCAGTCGGCATTCTCGCGCGGCGATCTTCGACTCGAAGACGCTCTCCGCCTGGGCCTGCTACCGGCTCATGAAATGAACGCGTGCAAGGACGAGATTCGCGCGGCGATGCGGGCGCGGCGGAAGGCCGTGACTCCTGCGGTGCGTGCGGCGGTCGGGAAGGATCTTTCGCGGCGCCTCTTCGCCGAGGATCGCGCGCTCGGAGCGGCGATTTCTGCGAAGGGACCGATTGCGGTCTATCTCGCCTCAAAGGAAGAGATCGATCTCACGGACTTCATCGCCGCCGCGCTGTCGGTTGGCTGCATATTGGTCGCGCCGCGGTGGAACGGGACGGACTACGAGCTCGTGCGCCTTCAGGATCTCACGACGCTGGTGAAGGGTCCGCACGCGATTCTCGAGCCGCCGGCAGGTCCGGTCGTGCGTCCCGAAGACGTCCGCGCGTGGCTCGTCCCCGGCCTTGCCTTCACCCAAGACGGCGGACGCCTCGGCTATGGCGGCGGCTGGTACGATCGTCTTCTCGGCAAGGCCTCTGCACAAGCGCCGAAGATCGGCATCGCGTATGCCTTTCAGCTCGTCGACGAACTGCCGTCAGAGCCGCATGACATT
>CALZAJ010000244.1 GCA_945613785.1 uncultured Verrucomicrobiota bacterium
CTCGACACCGCAGACGGCGTGCCGCAAGAAGAGCTCATCGGCGAACTCGAGGCCGTTCATCGTGCGACGCGCGCGCTGGGCATGCTGCTGGTCGGTACGGAGGCGGATGGTGTCCGGGACACGGGACACGTCTATCGTCTCAAGTACACGGGGTCGACCGAGCAGGCGAAGCGCGTGATGGAGGATCTGCTGGCGCAGGAGCGCAATGCCCGTGTTCGTCTGTTCGAGGAAATGCCGCGGGTGTTCGGCGATTCGCTTTGCCGGGCCCTGGCGATTCTCAAGAACTGCCGGTTGCTGTCGCCGGGCGAGTTGTTCGATCTCCTTTCTCCGTTGCGTCTGGCGGCGCTCGAGAACATGCTGGAGGGGATTACGCTGAAGGAAATCGGCGAGATGCTCCTGTCCATCGACCTGAGTTCGAAGGAGGAGAAGGAGTCGGTTCAGGAGCGGGATCGGATTGATGCCGAGCGGGCGGACCAGATGAACCGCCGTTTCGAGGATGTTGTTTTGAACGAGCGGGCCGAGGAGAAGTTCCTGTGAGTGCGATGTATACCAAGAATGCTGTGGACGCCTTGAATGCGGCTTCGAGCTGCGCGCGTCAGCTGGGTCACGACCATATCGGGTCCGAACATATCTTCCTGTCGCTCTTGGCGATTCCGCGCTGTCAGGCCTGTCGGCGGCTGGAGTCGCTGGGACTTGGAATCTCGGATCTCGCCGAGTCGATGAAGACGATGATCGCAGGCGGTGGCGAGGGGATGATGCAGCGCGGGCAGCTTCCGTTGACGGCGCGCACCAAGAAGGTCCTGGAGATTGCCGAAATGGAGGCCGGAAAGGGTCAGCCCGTGGGGACGACGCACCTGGTGCTGGCGATGCTCCGCGAGGGCGAGAATGCCGCGGCGCAGCTGTTGTTCAACGCGGGGCTCACGGTCGAGAAGTTTCTGGCGGCTGGCGCGGTGACGCCCCCGGCGGAGGATCCGTCCGGCGAACAGCCGGCGGACGAAGGCGGCGAGGGGGGCACGGCTTCCCGTGGTGCCAATGGCAAGCAGCAGAAGACGCCGACGATCAATGCGTTCGGACGCGATCTTACCGACCTTGCGCGTCAGGGCAAGCTGGATCCCGTGGTCGGGCGCGAGAAGGAACTGCGTCGCATCATTCAGGTCCTGTCGCGCCGCACGAAGAACAATGCGGTCCTGATTGGTGAGGCCGGCGTCGGCAAGACGGCAGTCGTGGAGGGGCTCGCGCAGGCGATTCATCGTGGTGAGGTTCCCGAGAAGATGCAGTCGAAGCGCGTCGTCGCGCTCGATATGGCCCGTGTCGTCGCGGGCACGCAGTACCGCGGCCAGTTCGAGGAGCGCCTCAAGAAGATCATCGACGAGACGAAGCGTGCGGGCAATGTCATCCTGTTCCTGGACGAGATCCACACGATGGTTGGAGCTGGCGGTTCTGAAGGTGCGATGGATGCGGCGAACATCCTCAAGCCGGCTCTCGCCCGCGGCGAATTGCAGTGTGTCGGCGCGACGACGCTGAAGGAGTATCACAAGTCGATCGAGAAGGACGCCGCGCTTGAGCGCCGTTTCCAGTCCGTACAGGTCGACGAGCCGAGTGTGGCGGACGCGATCCGCATCTTGAAGGGCATTGCGCCCAAGTATGAGGAACACCACTCCGTGACGTTCTCGCCGGAGGCGTTGCGCGCGGCCGTTGAACTGACGGCGCGCTATCTGCCGGCGCGACAGCTGCCGGACAAGGCGATTGATGCGATGGACGAGACGGGTGCGCGGCTTCGGATGGGCGCGAGCGCGCGGCCGAAGTTCCTCGTCGAACAGCAGGAGAACATCGACACCTTGCGTGGCAAGAAAGATGCCGCGGTGAAGTCCGGAGACTTTGATGCGGCTTCGCAGTACCGCGAGTCGATTCGGCAGGCGTCCGCCAAGTTCGCGGAAGACCTGGAGAAGTGGAAGCAGACGCATGCCGAGGAAGCGCTTGCGGTCACCGAACAGGACGTCGCAGAGACGGTCTCCTCGATGAGCGGCGTGCCGATTGAGAAGATGAATGCGACGACGGCGGAGAAGCTGCTCGGAATGGAGAAGGCGCTGGGCGAAGTCGTGATCGGACAGGAGCCTGCGGTCAAGGCCATTGCGCGTGCGCTGCGGCGGAGCCGTGCGTTCCTGGCGGATCCGAAGCGTCCGATCGGAAGCTTCCTCTTCCTCGGACCGACCGGTGTCGGCAAGACGCATCTCGCAAAGATGCTCGCGGAGAAGGTCTATGGCGATGACAAGGCGCTGATTACGCTCGACATGAGTGAGTTCCAGGAGAAGTACTCCTCCTCGCGTCTCGTCGGTGCGCCGCCCGGCTACGTCGGTTATGATGAAGGCGGACAGCTCACGGAGAAGGTCCGTCGGCGTCCGTACTCGGTCATTCTCTTCGACGAGTTCGAGAAGGCCAACTCCGACGTCTGCAACATGTTGCTGCAGATTCTGGATGACGGACGTCTCACGGACGGTCAGGGTCGTGTGATTGACTTTCGCAACACGATCATCATCTGCACGGCGAACCTCGGCTTCGACTTCGCGAAGGAAGGTCACACGCTCGGCTTCGCGACGGAGACGAGCGAGACAAGCTACGACGTCCTCAAGGAGAAGCTCATCTCCGAATCGAAGCGCACGTTCCGTCCGGAGCTGCTCAACCGCTTCGATG
>CALZAJ010000245.1 GCA_945613785.1 uncultured Verrucomicrobiota bacterium
TGGACGATCACTGCGGGCGAGGAATCCCGCTCCGGGAGCGGGACGAAGGCAGAGATGCCGCGCCCGACCGGCGTCTGCTCTGCGACCTGCACGTTCACGCTGACGGTCTCGCCGACGAAGTGTTCTCCGCCGGAACCTGTCAAGAAGACCGGCACGGCGGTCTTCGAGAACGCAGTGACGGTGACTGGCGGCGGTCCGCGTGTCTGCACGACATCCGAAAGCCACAGCGCGCACCGCTTCCCCTATGCCGTCGCTTGCGCTGCGAACAAGAAGTCGAAGGTGACGGGAAACGCCGAAAAGGTGTCCGACGACGGTGCGGCGGTCATTGTGCGCGGCACGGCGGCGGGAGACGCTGCCGTCACTGTGAGCGCGGACTGCGGCTCGGACGAGAAGTCGTTCGACGTGGTCGAGCTCGACCGGCTGACCCTGCGCGGCTGCGGCTGCATCGACGGGGACGACCCCGCCTTCGAGACGATGGAGGGCAAGGGCGAGGTGACGGGAGCGCTGACGACGAAGCCCGCGCAGTACTCGGACGAGACGTATACGACTGTCGATCCAGCAACGCGCACGGCACACGGCTGGTTCGACTGCGAGCGCGACGGCGTCGAGGCCGAGGACGAGCCGAGGACGAACCGGACGTACGAGGTGGTCCGGCTGGGCAAGGTCGAGCCAGTGGACGACGACTGCAAAGGCAACACCAACAAGCTGGGAGTCGTCAAGTTCGTCATCGGCAGGACCTACGAACTTGTCGAGGTTGACGGCAGGCACCTGAAGGGCAAGGCGGAGCTGAAGATCGTCGACCTCAAGCCGAAGGAGAAGCTGAAGAAGGGGGAGGGAATCGTCTATCCCGTCCTCTCCGGCGACGCCGGCAGCTGGAAGCTGGACGTGACCGACGAGAAGGTCACGCCGGGGACGCTGACTCTGCGCCTGACGGATTCCGAGCACCACTGCGGCTTCAGCGATTTCGACTTCGAGATCGTCGACTGCGCGTGCGAATGCTCGTCCTGCGACCAGTTCGGAAAGATGTCAGGCGAGGACGGCTGCATCGAGCTCCGCTTCGGCCTCGGGCGCAACGCGAACGGCACCTCGGCGCGTCCGCTCCGCGCGACGCTGGAGCGCACCGACATCCTGCCGCCGTTCGCGTCGCAGGCCTGCGCCGAGGGGCGCGTCGACGTCTCGGTCACGAACGGGACGATGTGCCTCGCGTTCCGGCGGACTGGTGCCGCGGCGCCAGTCGCGACCTATCGGCTCACGCCCGGCGCCGACACCTTCCTTGCGGACGAGTACCGCGACGGCGTCCACCTCTCGCGCATCCGCTGGACGGTGTCCGGCGGCGTCTGGACGATGGAGTCGCTCGACCCCTCGGACGGCTTCGCGCCAATCGCCTCGGAATCGCTCACGATCGTCACCAACGGCGCGACGGTCGCCGAGCGCCGCACGAGGGGCGGGACGGTCTCCGAGACGCGCTGGCGCGACTTTCCCGGCATCGGCAGCTTCGCCTTCGAGGAGACCGTCGGCTCCGGCGCCGACGCGATGACGACGTACCGTGCGCCCGTCACGTCCGGCCCGGCCTCCGGCGCGCTCCTCTCGGAAGTCCGCCCCGACGGGTCCTGGGTTCTCAATTCCTACGACGCCGAGGGGCGGCTTGCGTCCGTCACGACCCCGTTCGGCGACACGGCGCCGGTCCTGGATGAGAGCCATGCCGTAATAGGGTATAATGCGCATGTGAGAAAGACCGTCTACGGCTATGCGCCCGTCGATCCCCGCGACGACGGAACCTGCCATCCGCGCGACCCGCGCACGACGAGCGAGTACGTCGGGTCGGACGCGGACGGCTGGCGGCTCGTCTCCCGCGCCTGGGCGGCGCAGTACGTCTCCGGCAACGAGCGCTACGACATCGTCGAGCGGGCCGCTTCCGCCGAGGCCTCCTACGGCGACGCGGCGAATCCGCGCACGGTCTCGTGCTACCACTGGCGTAACGCGGACGCGGGCGAACTCAAGTGGCGCGTCGGCGAGGACGGGCTCAAGACGGGCCGCGTCTGTTCGCACGACGGCCTCGCCCGCACGACGACGACGATGACCGCTCCGCTCTCGGGCGCGGTTCCGTTCCGGACGACGTTCTCGCGCGAGTTCATGGACGCGAAGGGCGACGTCCTGCGCGAGGAGACCTGGCTCGTCACGGACGGCGCCCCGGAACTCCTCTCCTGGACTTCCTACGTCCGCGACGCGGCGGGCCGCGAGATCCGGCGCGAGACGAGTTCTGGCGAGGTCGCCGAGCGCGCCTACGCCTGCTGCGGGCCGGAGTGGACGAGGGACGAGCGCGGCATTGTCACGGACTACGTCTACGATTCGGCGGGGCGCGAGATCGTCACGCAGCGCGGCACGGTCCAGACCGAGACGCGCTACGACCTCGCCGGGCGGGTCTCCGAGACGGTCCGCAGAGGCGTCGGCACGGGCCTCGCGCTCGCCTCGACGCGCGGCTACGACACGGCGGGACGCCTCGCCTGGTCCGTCGGCGAGGACGGCGTCCGCACCGAGTACCGCTACGGCGTCGCGCCGGAGGGCGGGGAGGTGCGCACGACCGTCCGCGCGGCGGGGACTGACTGCGCGGTCACGAACACGACCGTCTCCTACCGCGACGGCGGCACCAAGGCGACGTACCTGAAC
>CALZAJ010000246.1 GCA_945613785.1 uncultured Verrucomicrobiota bacterium
AACCGGGTGGGTTTGGGCGCGCTTCGGATGCCGGCGGTGGCCATTGCCTCCCCGCCCGTGTCCGTGGGCGACCGCCGCATGCTCGCCTATGCGATCGGCGCGGGGACGGTGTTGGGGGCGCTTCTGCTGGTCTTCTCGTTGCCGTTCATCGCCGACTGGTATTTCGGCGTCTGCCAGAACGTGAGGCCCGAACATCTCGGGTACGCGCGTAGCGCCATCGCCTGCTATTGCGGCTGGGCGGTCCTGCAGGCCATCCGTGCCCGTGTCGAAGGCCTCGCGGCGATCCGGAAGCGTCCGTCCGCCGTGATGGTCGGACAGGTCACGTACCTGCTGGCGCTCGTGGCTGCGCTCTGGACGATGCTCCAGTTCGACGTCCTCGGCTGGAAGATGGCGGTCTTCGGCATCTATACGGCGACAGCCGCCACGATCGTTGCCCTTTACGCCGCACTCGCCCTGCGGAAATGATAT
The DNA here is from genome assembly GCA_945613785.1 of uncultured Verrucomicrobiota bacterium. Taxonomy (GTDB): domain Bacteria; phylum Verrucomicrobiota; class Kiritimatiellia; order RFP12; family UBA1067; genus UBA1067. Next base: position 469 of record CALZAJ010000246.1, read on the forward strand.
AATCCCGACAATGACGCGAATTGAAGAATTTGGTTGGAAGGGTGAAGTCGAGCCCGGGCTGGGGCGCATCGTGAGCGCCCATGGCGACTACTATCACCTCGTCTGCAACGAGCAGCCCTCGGGGGAGATCCTGGCACGCAAGAAGAAGTCCGTCTTCTCCTACCGCAAGCGTGTGGAGCGTCAGACCTCGGCGGCCTTCGTGTCGTCGACGCGTGCGGACGAGAATGCCGACCTCTCGACACCGATCACGGGCGATTTCGTCCGTTTCCGTTACAACTCCCAGGGCGAATCCCTCATCACCGAGATTCTGCCGCGCTTCTCGCATTTCGAGCGCAAGGATCCGACGGCGAAGCGCAAATCGCAGACGCTTGCGGTGAACTTTGACACGCTCTTCATCATGATGTCGCTGAATGAGAACTTCTCGACGGCGCGCATCAAACGCTATCTCACGCTTGCCGAGGACATGGGCGGCGGCGAACCGGTCGTGGTCGTCACGAAGGTCGATCTCCGCCAGGAAGGCGACGAGGAGTTCTTCGAGGAGCTTCGTGAGACGGTGGGCGACAAGGCGCGGATCCTCGAGATCTCCTCGCTGACGAGCGAGGGCATGGACACGGTGATGGAGTACGTGAAGCCGGGGCGGACCCTTGCGTTCATCGGCTCTTCGGGCGTCGGCAAGTCGACGCTGCTCAATACCCTGGCGGGCGAGGAATGGGCCGCGACGCAGGAGATCCAGGAGTGGAGCGGCAAGGGACGTCATACGACGACCTCGCGCGAGCTCGTGATGCTGCCGTCGGGGGCGATGGTGATCGACACGCCTGGCATCCGTGAAATCGGCATGCTCGGCGAGCAGGACGAGATCCGCGCGAAGGGTACCTCGTCGCACCGCTGGAGGAAGTAGAAGGTGTTCAAGATTCTCTTCTCGATCGTGCCTTACGCCTTCGCGTTGACAGCGATGCTGCTGTTTGTCCTGCCGTGTCGGCTGAAGGTGCGGGTGCAGGCGATCTGGGCGATGGTGCTTCTCTTCTGCGCGTCGAAGTTCCTCTGCTTCGCCCAGTTCGGCGGGGATGCCTTTGCGCCCGAGTTGCCGGAGAAGTTCATCTGGTTCTGGAACTGGGCGTACTCGGGCATGTGCATCCTGCTGGTCCTGTGTCTGCCGGGCCTGTTGATTCGCAATCGGCGTGTGCGCGTCTGGGTGGTGCCGCTGATGGCGTGGGCGCTGGCGCTCTGGGGCGTTGCGAACGGACTCAAGGTCCCGGACGTGCGCGAGGAGACGGTCTTCTTCCCGCATCTACCCGTGTCGCTGGAGGGCTATCGGGTGTTGCAATTGTCCGACCTTCACGTCTCGTCCGCGGCGCGTCGGTGGCGGACGCAGGCGATCGTCGAGAAGGCGAATGCCGCGGAGGCAGACCTCATCTGTCTGACGGGTGACTACGTGGACGGCATGCCGAGTCATCAAACGCGGAACCTCGAGCCGCTCAAGGAGTTGAAGGCGAAGGACGGCGTCGTGGCGGTCACGGGCAACCACGAGTTCTACTTTGACTTCGATCGTTATCAGGCGATGTACCGGTCTTGGGGGATCCCGGTGTTGAACGGCGACTGCCTGTCACCGCGCGCGGGGCTGGCCGTCGGTGGCGTCGGCGATCCGGTGGGCCTGAGCTACGGCGTTCCGCTTCCGACCTATGAGACGACGTTCGCGACGGCGACGAACGGAGAGTTCAGGCTGCTCCTGCAGCATCGTCCGGTCATCAATTTCGAGGAGTGCGGCATTCAGGCGGCGGGCACCTTTGATTTTCAGCTGGCCGGACATACGCATGGCGGGATTGCTCCCGGTCTCCGCGCGTTGGTCGCCAGGTATAACCTCGGACTCGTGCGCGGATTCTACCGGACGTCGGAGGGACGGCTCGTTTACGTGTCTTCGGGTGCCGGACAGTGGGCCGGCTTTCCCATTCGTTTTTTCAACGATCCTGAAATCGTCGTGTTCGTCTTGAGGAAGTCGCCGCAACGGTAAGCTTGTTTCCAAGCTCGTCGGCGCGGCGCTCCCTTGAACGCAAAACCCGTTTTTGGTAAAATTACTGAAGTTTTCACAACAAAAGGAAAATCAGCAATGATCTATTCGACTGAGGTTGAGCACCAGTGCCCGTTGGCCAAGGGGTGCAATCACGGTCCTGCCCCGATCCCGGAAGAGGGTAAGTGGGT
>CALZAJ010000247.1 GCA_945613785.1 uncultured Verrucomicrobiota bacterium
TTCGCCGTGTGCAGATCGCAGGAGTAGGCCGTCTCCTTGTGGTCGTAGGAGAACGGGATGGTGATGGCGACGTCGCTTTCGTCTTCGACGTAGGAGTTTCCGGCGTCGAACTTCAAGGTGACGCTGTATGGGACTCTGACCATCTCTTCCGGTCTATCGTAATCACGCCCGACTCGCGCGGCGAACTCCGCATTGAGTTCTCCCCGCAAGGCTTTCTCGTGATCGTAGAACGGGTCGATCCACCCGGTCACAGTGTCTTCCCCATAACTGCGGTATTGGGTCGTCGTCCCGACGAAATCGAAGTCGCGGCGGTCGAGGAAGGCGATCTTGTTCAGGATGACGCGGTCCGTCGTCACCGACGTCGGCAGGTGGTTCTCGACCGGATGGGTGAATACGTATGGCTTATTGACGAGTGTCTCATAGCTTGCCCGCATCGTCACCTTCGGCTTGAAGCGGAACATGCCGGACTGTCCTCCGATGCCGAGGTAGAATGCGCCTGGCGTGCCATTGTCGGCGGCGTATTGCAGCTGTATCTCCCAGCCGCCGAGCGCACCCGTCACCGGGAAGGCTCCGTCGATGTCGAGGTAGTCCGTCGCCCCGCTCTGCTCGAACATCCGCTGCGCGTGGCTCTCCATCAGCAGGATCACCGTCCCGTAGCCCTCGGCCGTGCTGAAGCCGTCGCCGAGCGTATAGGTGACCGGGCTGACGGATAGTTCGAGATACGGCAGCACCTTCGGGTCGAACGTCGTCCAGTCGGAGGTGAAGAACTCCTTGCTGGCCGTGAACGTCACGTCTGACATCTCCCGGTCGAGTTTCCACCGCCGCGTGACGCTGTCGAAGGTCAGGCCGATCTCCAGTTCGTTCTTCGCCTCCAGCTCGGCATAGACCTGCGCCTCCGAATGGCCGTGTTCGGCGCGGATCCCGATCGTCGGCACGTAGATCAGCCGGTTCATGACGCCGAAGGTGTGGTTCGCGCCGACGAAAGCTCCGGGAAGCACCTTGCGCGAGTGCGCGTCTTCGCCATAGCACTTGCGGTAGGCCGGGAGAGAACGCGCCACGGATGCCGCAGACATGCACGCGAACGGATAGACGTTGGTCATCAGGTCATACATGCTCCTGCACTTGTACCCCCTGACGAAGTCGGCCGGACCGGCGGTATCCGCGACGCCGACGATCTCGAACAGGTGCCGCACCGGACTCTCGGCGAAGCCGTCGGTCTCGTCAAAGAGCCCGTCAAGCGTCGGCGCGTAGCATTGCCAGAAGTGGCTTTCGACCAAATCGTTGTTCAGGTCGCGCTTGGCGATCGCCGTCTCCTCCCAGTCGAACTCGGGCATCAGCTGGCCGAGCTCGCCTCCGTCCGGAAGCCGCATGACCTCGTTCGTCACCTCGCCGACGTTCTGTTCGATGAGCGGCGGGTGGAACGTCGACGCCCAGTAGACGTGGGCGTAGTTCGAACCGTTGTTGACTTGGTTGTCGAGGATGCCGCCCATGCCGGTGTAGAAAGACGGATGGCTGTAGTTGGGCGACATGTCGTTCGGAGGCAGCTCGGCCTTCAGGTTGCCGCGCATCCGCTCGACGGCGCCCATGAAGTTCGTGATGATCGGATATTCGAGCAGACGGTGCCAGTCGTTCGTCGGTCCGTTCCGCATGAACTGAGATTCTGGGTTCGGCAGGAACCACGCCGGGCCCTCGAAGGCCGAACCCTCCCTCATGCCGCCGAAGTAGATGCGTTCGAAGTAGGCGTTGTAGGACGAGAAGTAAGCGCCGTACAGGTTTCGGTCGAGCTTGTGGCTTTTCATCCACGACAGCGGATGACCGTAGGCTGACACGCACGAGTAGTCGGTGTAGTTCGTCGCCACGGCGTGATGCCCGTGACTCCACCTGACCATGAACATCGCCGGACGGAAGTCTCGCTCGAGGCCGTCAGCGCAGCGGACGACAAGGTCGAACAGCCCGTCTCCGGGCGACCTGACGACCTCCGGCTCGCGGTTGATGTCGGCGCTGCCGGCCACGACCGGATATCCGTTCGAGTAGACGGCCCAGTGCTGCGGGATCCGGATATTCTCCACCGCATCGTACCAGGCGGTCGAGCCCGGCGTGTGCTCTGCTGTGGTTTGCTCCGAAATCTGGTCCGTCGGGACGTGCGCCAGCGCCGTCTCGAAGCTGGAGTTGTCGCCGCCGATCAGCTGGACCGCGAGCAGGATGACGGATGCAATCATCATACAGCGAACTCCTGAGTGGACACGGTCGGCATGTTGCGGAAGTCGCGGATCGGCGTGCCTTGGTCGCCGAACTCGTAGAGGGGCTTGATGGAGACCGTGGGGCTGGCGGCAGCCTCCTGCACATGACCGAAGTCCTCGTAGATTCCGATCACGCCCTTCGGCTCCGTGGCGCTGAGGTCGACGACAAGGCAGTAGATTCCCTTTCCTGCTTGCAACACGACGTCCTTGTCCTCGCAGCGGTAGAGGCGGGTTGCCACCATGTAATAGGGATATTCGAACTTGACCTTCTTGCCGCCCTGGTCGGAGGTTTCCAGCTTCGCTTCGAAGAGGCCGGGGATCTTGGCGACTCGTTCGCGGCGGTTCGACGGGAGCGCGGCGAAGCCGGTGCCGGTCAGGCCGTCGCGGGCGAGGCCGCGCGC
>CALZAJ010000248.1 GCA_945613785.1 uncultured Verrucomicrobiota bacterium
CGCAGGAATCGTCTCGGCCGTTCCGTCGTTGAACACGATGACCGCGCAGGCATCGGACTTCCTGCGTTCCGCCGCCGCCCTTTCGCGCAGCCCCTTCGGGTGCGTCCGCTTCCCCGGGCGAGACGCAGGACTTAGATCACACTTCCATCCGTCAGAACTTCCAGGTCAGCTCGAGTCCGCAGACGTTCGTGGGCGTCCAGTTCGAGGAATGGTTCGACATGTCGTGCTGGACCATATAGTAAAGGTTGCAGGAGAGGTCCTTGCAGGACGGCACCGACTTGAACGAGAGGCCGATCTGCGCGCGGCTGCGGTCGAAGAGGTCCGCCTTATCTGTGTGCGTCTTGTCCGAGAAGAACGCCTCCTCGCTCGCAAAGGGCGAGATCTTGAAGTCCGTCACGCTCCAGCTCGTCCTCAGACGGATCCGCTCGCGATAGCGCATATACGCGTCGCCCCCATGCTTGTCGCGGTACTCGAAGCGGGACCGGAAGTCGAGCTTCAGCGTCGCGAACTCGGGCGCGGCGAGGCAGAGGTCGAACGTGGGACGCTGCTCGGCGCGGAGCTTGCCCTTGCCGCCCGAACGCTCGTAGACCCAGCGGTCGCCGAGATAGACGCTCAGGTACGGATTCATCTTCCAGCCGAGCATCACGAGCGTCTCGGAGTCGATGAAACGCTTCTCGTTGAACCTCTCCTCCTGCTCGACCTTGACCTGCAGACCCTTCCAGTCGCCTTCCTTCACCGGCGATCCTTCGATCGTCTGCTCGAGCCACATCTGGTGATTCGCCGCCTGAGCCGAACCCGCCAGGCACAGCGCCCCGACAACCATCGCACCCTTCTTCAGAATCCTGTTCAGCATATTGGTTTTGCTTTTGTGTTGTAGATGGCGCCTATTCTACAAGGCGAAGGTATCGATTCGATTCGCACCCGTTTAAATTTGCGTTAATCCGTCAGGCGAAGAGCTGCAGCAGGTAGAGCAGTGCGACGACGGCCAAGCCGATCGCGATCTCGATTCGCGTGCGGCGCTCCTTGCGACGCTTGCGTTCTTCCATACGCATGGCGAGTCCTCCTTTAGGCGAAAGCGGGAGCGCAGACCGCGCGTCGGACCAGAGCGCCGCCTTCAGCCGCGAACCCGCGATCTGGGTGAGCCCCTCCGACATGAGTCCCATGCCGTAGATGAAGATGCTGAGTCCGCCGAGAACCGTGATCGCAAGCTTGAAGAAATCCATTTCCTCTCTCCTTTCGTACGCCGCACAGTGTACGAAAAGGATATGAGGATTTGATTCAGCTTCTATTAAGATTGTGTTAAGAGGCAACCGCCCGCGCAGCAGTCTAGGAGCCACAACCCGTGCTGGTTGCAGTAGGCGTAGATGCGGAGAAGCGCCCCGCCCGCTTGTCAGTCGCAATTGGAACGGCCCCAGCGACTTGCGCAGGAACTTCCTCCGCGGACACGGCCGGGCGCGCCCCGTCCGCAACCGAACCGCCGCGGGCGAACGCCGCCAGTCCGCACAGAACCAGACCGAGAACCAGTCGTTTCAGATCAAGCATAGCCATTTTCATGTTTATATAAACTTTACAATGAGTCCGTCAGCCCGACATGTCCTCGAGGATGGAGACGATCGGGAACGCGGGGTTGTAATGACGCTGGATGAAGAGTGCGTTGCGCTCGGCGTAGAGCTTGGCGGCGAGCTTGTCCACGAACGGGATGAGGAAGCGCTCGTGTTCGCAGTAGAAGCCGGGGACCTTGTCGAGCGAGCCCGTCGTGGAGTAGTTGAGGCAGCCGCACGCGTTGTTGCAGCGTCCGAGCAACGCGCAGCCCGCACAATCGGGCTTGGCCGCTTCGTTGCGGTCGTAGATGCAGGTGCGGCGCGCGGCATCGAGGCCCTGTCCGGCGCGGCCGAGCGCGTAATCCGCATGGCCGACGAACTGCACGCACGGATAGTAGGTGCCGTCAGGGGCGACGGAGATCTGACGACGTCCGAGCTGACACGAGGTGCCGCGGCCCGGCCAGATGCGCGAAGCGATGCGCTTGTCGAAGGCGGCGAAATAGAACTTCTCCTCCTTCCGGTAGGCGTCGAGATACCAGTCGCCGAGCGTCTTGTACGCCTTCTTCAACTGACGCCAGGCGCGGTCGGACCAGTCCGCCTGGAAGTTGACACTGGAGATGAGGTAGCTCGCGCCCTGCGCCCGGAGGAAGCGCACACTGTCGGGGAGTTCCGCCGCAGTATCAGGATTGACCGTCATCATCACGGGGGCGGACGGCTGTCGCGCGAGGACGGCGCGGAGGTTCGGGACGACCTGCGCCGACGAACCTTCTCCCGATTCGGAGGCCCGGTGGCGGTCGTGGACCTCCGGCGTCCCGTCGCAGCTCACCGCGATGTGGAGCCGCACGGCCGCGGCGCGCGCGAGGAAGTCGGGCGTGAGGAGCGTGCCGTTCGTCGTCACCTTGTAGTGGTAGCGCTGCGGCGCCGCACGCTCGCACGCGTCGATGATGCGGAAGATGAGGTCCGCCTGCAGAAGCGGCTCGCCGCCGAAGAAGATGATGCCAGGGTTCGGATCGTCCGCCGTGCACTCGGCGATCGCGGTCATGGCCGTCTCGAAGGACATCCGCTTCGTCCCATGCCGCTGGTAGCAGTAGCGG
>CALZAJ010000249.1 GCA_945613785.1 uncultured Verrucomicrobiota bacterium
GTCGAGAAACGAGCGCGCCGTCAGCTGCACGCCAGTCACGCCATCCAGCGTAATGGCGCCGAGAAGGAAGTGAAGGACAATGGATGCAATCATCGGGACTCGACCTTGTAATTGATGTTGATCGCTTCCTTACTGTACTTGCGGATGAAGTCCGTGGTCAAGTACTTGAAGCTGGTAACGGAACGGACGACGCTCATCGCCGCGGCATCAGACGTCGCATCGCCGCAGGACTGGACCAGGCGGCAGGACGCGAGGCGCCCGCCCGGACCGAGCAGGATGGCGAGACGAACCGTGCCGCCGCGGCCAATCCGCGGAGCCATCCGCGCCCAACGTTCGTCAATCTGCATCTTCATCGCAGACACACACCGCGTCTCGTCATCACACTCGGCCGATTCGACAGCGCCCGGCTTGTAACCCATCATCAGACGCCTCTGGAACTCTTCGGGAGATAGCGTCTGCTTCTGAGTGCGACCGTCCGTCACGGGTTTCGGCGGCGTCTTCACGTCCTTCGCCGACTCACGCATCTTGGCGAGACGTTCGGCACGCAGCACAGCGGCCGTCTTCTTCGGCGGTTCCGACGGTTTGGGATCTTCCTTCTTGACGACCTCGACCTTGTTCGTCTTCGGCACCTCGATCTGTTTGACTGCGTCGGGATGACGCTCGGGCGGAGGCGGTGGAGGAGGATCCTCCTGGGGCTTCGAATCTTCCTTCTTCAACGGAGGCTGATCGTCCACCGGGGGCGGCTCGTCGTCCTTGCCCTCGAGATTCTCCTTGACGATGACCGTCAGGTCCATCGGAATAATCGTCTCCTTCGGCGTCAGATGGAAGACACCCATCGAAAGAAACACCAGGAACAGGCCCAGGTGCAACAGAATCGCCACGACGTAATTCGTCAGGCGGTGCACTTTCGGACGCTGTTCGGTATCAATGTACATGCGGAGGGACCTTACTTCTCAACCGTCACCAATGCCATCTTGTAGGCCTTGCAATCGTAAAGCACTTTCACGACCTTCATGACGCTGCCATAGTCCAGCGCCTCGTCGCCGCGAACCAACACCGGCACGTCCGGATCCTCATCCACCATCGCCCGCAGGCGCACCGCGAGCTCTTCGATCGTCATGGGCTCCTTGTTCAGGTAGATGTTGTTGTGCACGTCAATGGTGACTTCGTTGGCCTTATTCTGCTTGTGCGGCAGCTCTGGATTCTTCTTCTGCTCGGGCAAATTGATCTGAATGCCCTGCTCAAGCGCCGGCAGCGTGACGATAAAGGTCACCAGCAACAGGAAGGTCAAGTCAATCAGCGAGGTCATGTCGACCGTCGCTTTCGGCTTCTCTCCCTGCGAACGACTCCTGCGGCGACGCATCTCAGGCGTTCCTTCCCTGGAACTCGCACGCGATGCGGCCCATCAGCTCGTCAGCGAACCCCTCGGTGTCGCTGATGATGTCGCGAATGCGGGAATTGAGCGCATTGAAGCAACAAACGCCCGGAATCGCCACGAAGAGGCCCACGACCGTCGTCAACAGCGCCGACGAGATGGACGGCGCGATCGTCGCCAGGTTGGCGCTGCCCGCCGTACCCATATCCGCAAACGCGTCCAGCACACCCCACACCGTACCCAACAGACCGAGCATCGGCGAGAGCGCAACGACCGAGGCGACAATCGTCATGCCGGACGCCACGCGGATCTCCTCCTCGTCCAGCTTGTGCTCGCACGTGCCTCGGACGAGCTCGAGTTCGCGGGCCGTCAGCGCCGCCGCGCCGTCACCATTCGTCTGACGGCCGACCAGAAGCGAACGAACATCGGGCGTCAGGAGCTTGAGCAGACGCTCGCACGTCTCCTTGTAGATGCCCTCGACACCCGTCATGACCGACGGACGCTGACTGAGGTAATAATCCAGCACGTCGCGTCCCGATGAGAAGTCCCGCAGGAAGCGACGCGTCGACGTCTCGACGAACTTGAGCTCGCTCCACTTGCCGAACAGCGTCGCGAACATGACGATGGACGAAATCAGCTGAATGACGACAATGCCCTTGCCGATGTAGTTGGAATTGACGAAACCGTCGATGAGTGAATTTGCGAGAACAAGCATTGAGTGAAACGGGTTTGGGGTTTATCGAAAATTATGATTGAAGACAGAAGACTTTCTTTTATTTCTCCGCGGCATTCCGCGCCGTTGCGGAAATGACCTGCCCTTCGGGCGGAAGATCGGCACGCGACTTGCCACAGGCCGACAGCACCTTGTCCGTCGTCTGGAAATGCGCCTTGCAGTGGTTCATCAGCCAGACAGGCCCGTTCTTGCGGACCATCTCCTCGGCCAGTTCGCGCACACGCGGATCGCTCGAACCGGCCGGGACCTTGTCTTCCGCGCCTTCGCCGAACACGTCCTTCGCCATGTCCTGGATCGCCCGCAGAAAGAGCTCACGCGCAATGACCGACGCAACCGCCACCGCAACATCGCTTTCGGCCTTGTGCCGCTGCTCGATCGTCGCGGCCTTGCCGCGCGTCTTCAGCGCACGCTGGATCGTCGCCGCCGTCGGCGCGAACTGGTCCACCCCACCCCGGTTGCAGTTGGCCGTAGATC
>CALZAJ010000250.1 GCA_945613785.1 uncultured Verrucomicrobiota bacterium
CCATACGCACCACGGCATGGTCGTCGACAACCGCGATTCTGATCTTCTTCATCAACCTCTCCTTTCCAGACGGACCTCCGTCCATCCCTTCCGTTCGCCGATCTTCAGGACAAAACCATTCCGTGCCGCGCGTTCGCGCATGCTCGAGAGACCGAAATGCCCGGTCTCGGGACCGAGGGCCGACGAGGCATCGAACTTCGCGCCGTCATTGAGCACGCTGAGCGCGTAACCGTCGGGCACGATCGGGTCCGAGACAATCGCAATCCGTCGGGCATGTCCGTGCTTGACCGCATTCGTGACCGCCTCTTGGACGGTCGCCAGGACATCGTTCTTCATCTGGGCCGGCATGTCCGCCGGAAGGCCCCTGAGCAGCGTCCGCACCCGCGCGCCGCTCGTCGCGTTCGCCTTGGCCGCGAGTCCCTTCAGGAGCTGGACGATGGGTCGCAGCATCAACTCGTCACTCTGTAGGTTGAGGATCTTGTCCCGCAGTTCGCGACGTGCGGTCTCCAGGATATCGCCCGCCATCGACACGGCACCACGCGAGGCCTCGGAGAGCGCCGCAGACTCGGCCTGCACCGAGAACAGCAGCAGACGGGCGCCGGAGAGATACTGGGCGATGGTGTCATGGAGCTCTTCGGCCATGCGCTTGCGATCCTCGGCGACGGCGGCCGAGCGCTCACGCTGGCGGATCGCACGGGCCCGCATCCAAAAGGCCAGCGCCGCCATCGGAATCAGCGACCAGAGTCCGATCGTGCGACCGATGCGCATGAAGCGGCGCCCTCGCGCCGCGGAGTCGGGGAGGATGACCAGGTCATCCGCCGCGCGCATGAGCAAGGTGAGGTCCTGAATCGACAGACCGCGCCCCTTCTCGATGTTGGTGTCATAGCGGACCTTCACGACGCCGGTCAGATCGGCCAGCGGCTGATCGACGAGGCGGGCGGCGAGACCTGGCTGGGACGCCTCGAGCAGTGCGGTCAACCGATGGTTGCCGACCAGCAAGTTCAGTTCGGTGCGTCCGTCTGGCAGAACGTTCGCTGACGTGATGCGTCCGCGCAGACGGACGAGACGGTAGTGACAGTCGAACTCGCCCGGGTCGCCATAAGCCAGGATTTTGTCAAGGTCACGAATACGGAGGTCGCTGGGGACGACCAGCTTCTCCATGCGCCCGATCCTCTGGAAGCTGGCACTCGCCAACGCGCCGCTGTCACCTGACATGACGGGAAAGCCATCGGCCACGACCTCGTCTCCGACCTTCGGAAGCTCGCCCTCGTCTAGCTCGACCCGCACGGCCGTATCGGCCTGAAGGACGAAGAATCGTTCGCGCTCGCTCACATAGGTGACCTCGCCGCGCAGGCGGCGGAGATGTCCGTCCATCCCGTCCGGCGTCCAGGCCATCACGCCCGTGGCGCGTCCGGGACCATCGCCGTGCGTCACCAAGGGAGCCGGAAAATGAAACGGTACGAGATGAATGGCGTCGATGGAGAAGGCCTCGATTTCCGGACGCAGAAACTCGGCGCGGGCGTTATAGCTCGGCACGCAAACACCGTCGACGGAGATCTCGGCATCGCGATACCGATGGAGATCCGGCCATTCGCCGCGGAGATTGGCGGTAATCGGCCCGTCCGCCGTGCCGATCACAAGCTCCGTCACGCCTCCCTTGCCGAAGTCTCCACCCTTCACGCTTCGCAAGACACCCTTCACGTTCGACCTGCGGTTATTGAAGCGTCCGCTCATAAGGTCCGCAACCCGACGCTCCGGCGGCGGCGCGAGCTCGCAGTGTCCGATGACCCGGATGTGAGCGGCCTTGATGCCAGGTTCGAGCATGAACGGCGCGACGCGTCCGCTCACCTCGACCACGTCACCGATCTCCAGACGATCGGTCCCCTCCACCACGGCGAGTCCTGCATCCGGAAGGTCGCCGCCGACGTAGATGCCGGGACCGTTCGGATCCTCCCGATCGACCAGGTCGAACGAGTGCGTCTGCCAGGCAACGACACAAGAGACGATGCCGGTGATGACACACGCCGGCTCCCGCGCAGCCTGCTCTCGATAGAGCGAAGCGATCTCAGAAACGGTAAACGCCTGGGCGGCCGCTGCCACCCAGATCAGTCCCATTACGATTACCGACTTCTTCATCCCTTTGATTATACCACAAATATCCGTTTGGTTAGCCTGTTTCAATGAAAAGGGAGTACAAAGAAAAACCCGCCGACCGAAGTCGACGGGTTCTTTAATTCATTCGCAATCAGTAATTGCGGAAACGAATTACTTGGCGGCGATGACGCGAGCCATCTCGACAACCTTGTTGGAGTAGCCCCACTCGTTGTCGTACCAGGAGCAGACCTTGACGAAGGTCGGATCGAGCTGGATGCCGGCCTTGACGTCGAAGATCGACGTGCGGGCATCGTTGCGGAAGTCGGTGGAGACGACCGCGTCAGCCGTGTAGCCGAGAACGCCCTTGAGGCCGCCCTCGCAGACGCACTTCTCGGACGCTTCCTTCATCGCCGCGCAGATTTCCTCGTAGGTCGCCGGCTTCTCGAGCTCGGCCGTGAGGTCGACGAACGAGACGTCGGAGGTCG
>CALZAJ010000251.1 GCA_945613785.1 uncultured Verrucomicrobiota bacterium
CTCTTTGCAATCTCAGATGGACACCCTAAATGTCTATCTGAGATTGCAAGTTACAATTTTAGGGAATTTGAATTTTTTCACGGTGATATTGGACAAGGCAGTTGAGAAACGCGAGGATGTGAGAGGAGGCGGGACAAGGCGGGACGAACCCGCCGTTTTTATTGGGCGCGCGCCACGTTTGCTCCGGATCCGACGCGCCAGATCAGCGCCGCAGCTTGTTGAGAAAATATCGTCCGAAAACGCCCTGAAAGCGGCATAATATCAAATTGTTGAGAAACCTATTGATTCTGGCAAGGCCGTTTTAAGGCGCTTTGCAAGGCCGGATAAGGGAACGAAAAAGCCCGGCGCAAAGGCCGGGCAAGGATCGTTCAAGGGCTCTGAAGTCGGTCATCGCCGACGACGCACCTGGAGGTTGAGCGCCGCGACCACCTTCTTGAGCTGCAGGGGCGTGAAGTCGTCCCAGCCGTCGACGCGCTGCAGGCGCATAGCCAGCGAGTCGCGATCGGACGACACGAAGCGCATGTTGATCATCACGCCTGCAATGTACCGGCAGAGCATCCGCTCGACGTCTTCAGGCGCACCGTCGCAGATCTTCGCCGCGGCAGACATCGCCAGGTAGCGGAGGCGCTTCACGTCTCCGCCGGTGTAGTCCAGGGCGTGCGAGTAGTCGCCTTCGTCCTTCAGCATCCGGCACATCAGGCGGTCGAAGCCGTCGGTCCGGGACACTTCCGAGAGGTGGTCCACGCCCAGCTCCTCGCGCATGATCATCTTCCGGTACTTCTCCGGATCCACGCCCTGCTCGGACGCGGACTTGTGGACGTGAGCGAAAAGCGTCGCCCGCTGGAGTGCTGTCAGTTGGTTCATCATCTTTGCTCCTGTTGTTTGCAGTTGAATTGGAAGGACATCTGGAGGCGCTGGTAGGTGGCGCGCTTCGTGTCGCGCTGCTCAAGCGGACGGATCAGCGTCATCACCACCTGGCGGTCGATCGACTTCCCTTCGTGGAGGTTCCACATGGCATGCTCGCAGAGCGGGAGAAAGACCTTCTCCCAGATCTCCGCGAAGCCGCCTTTCAGGCCGTTCGGATAGAAGTGGCTCTTCGCATCCGAGAAGACCTTGATCGTCCTGGCCCTGGCCTGGCAGTCTAGCCGCAGGTTGAATCGCGCCGGACGGTTGAGGCTGCCGGTGTTCGTCGGTGCCTCTTCTTCGGTGTAGGTGTGCTTGCAGCGTGCCATGTGAAACCTCCTGTTTGATTGATTAGACCTGATCGTCAGCCTTCGGCTCGACCCAGAAGTCGTCCGTCTGCTCCATCGAGATGCCGTTCGCGTCGAGGATCTTCTTCTTCTCGAGCGCCACGGCGACGACGTCCTGGTCCTTCGACTTGAGGTCCGAGAAGACCTTGAGGATCTTCTCCTTGTCGACCTCCGGCTGGTTGCGGACGAACTGCCGCAGCTCGTCGATGCCGTCGAAGATGAGCCCGAGCGCCTTCCACGCGACCTTCTTGAACTTGCCGATCTTCGTGACCGTCGGCAGGCCCAGACGGACGCCGAAGTTCGCGAGCTTCGTCGAGCCGCTGCGCTTGCCCGGGTCGCACAGCTCGCCGGCATGGTCCTCGAAGTACGGCGCGGCGCGTCCGTAGGCCTCCTGGATGTCGCGCTCGACCGTCTTGATCTCAGCGCCGTACTTGTCGTCGAGCTGCTGGTGCCGCTGCTTGAGCGCCACCTCCAGCTTCTCCTTCTGGATCGCCATCTTCGCGATGGCGTCCACCGTCTCCTCGAACTCCGCGCGCGTCTGGCACGGGACGATCTTCGCTGCCTTTATTCTTGCCATTTGTTTTTCTCCTGTTGGTTTGTTGGTTAGGGCCTGAAGTCGCGGCACTGTGTGCAGCTCACGCCGGGGAAGATGTCGCAGCCGTTCGGGGTCCGACACTTGCTCCTCGTGGTGTTGTGGGGGCATTTCCTGTTCGAGCACATGGCTTAGTCCTCTCCGCCGAAGGTGGCCTTGTAGATCTGCTTGAAGCTCTCCCAGGTGAGCGGGTGCTTCTGCTTGCGGGAGTTCTCGCCGTTGCACCAGCGAGCCGTCACGGCGAGGCATGTGGTGAGACGGTTCATGCGGATCGTCGCGAGCAGGTTCTCGACGCCGGCCTTCGGGCCGGTGATGCCGTAGGCCGCGGCCGCGAGGTCGATGTCCGCCTCCGGGATGCGGTTCGGGAGCTTCGTGATCCGGATGCAGCGCTGGTCCATCTGGACGAGCCAGCCCTTCATCTTCGGATCGTTGATGAGGTCGTCCTCCATCGAGGTCGTGCCGCACATGACAAGCCCGCACTTCGACATGTCGTGGATCTCCCGCAGCCACTCCATGCACTTCATGGCCGTGGACTTGCCGGCCGACATCACGAGCTCGTGCAGCTCGTCGACGATCAGCAGCGTGTTGTTCGATATCGCCCGCCTGACGCGGATCCGCGCCTCCTCGAGCCGCAGCGAGGTCGGGACGCCGACCGCGTCGCAGATCGCGTCCGCGAAGAGCTTGAACGTCGGAGCGGCCGGGACGCGCACGTAGCACACCTGCAGCTTCGACC
>CALZAJ010000252.1 GCA_945613785.1 uncultured Verrucomicrobiota bacterium
GCGTGCTTCAGCGTGCCGAAGCAGCGGCCAGGCCGCCGGAATCTGCGCAATGAAGATGTACTGCTACGTCAACGCGGGGCTGACGATCAACCTGAACGGGCAGTCCTTCTGCTCTTCAATTTCCGCACCCTTGCGCCCCCTTTATTGTTGCGGAATTGTTTCAAAGTGGTATTTTGTAGTTGTGGTTGGCGCAGCATCATTTACGCGCTGATGCCAGCGCTGCCGGAGAACCGCAAGCCAATCGGGTGGCGCAGCAAATGTGCCGCACTTCCTTGTTTTTCTGCCTACCATTTATGATTTGATCTTGCAAAACATCGTGGACGAAAATAAAACCACGGCGACGGAATTTAAAATATAATTTCTGCCGTCGGGAGGAAATCCTCCTCAAAGCAAAAACAAGAGGGAGATGAAATGACAACTGTTCGTGCCTCGATCGCAATACTTGCAGCGATTGTTTTCGGCGTGCCTGCCGCGATGGCGGACGCCGCTACCTACACTTGGAAGGGCGGCGTCGGCTCATGGAACGATTCCACTATGTGGGCCACCACGGACGCGGGTGCCGCGGGTGTTCCGGGCGAAGGGTCGAGCGTCGTCGTCGGCGATGCCGATTCGTTCATCGAGCTTTCGGAGAGCGTCACCCTCGACGGCCTTACGGTCTCGTCCGTCGGCAAGCACGTCTTCCGCACGACCGGACCTTCGAAGAACTACACGCTCAAGGTCAACAACAACAATGCCAAGCTTGCGGGCGCCGGCGGCGGTACGCTCGTCTTTGACAACATAACAGTCGACGGGAAGATCACAGACCTCGCCAATCTCAAGCAGCTTGCAATCGTCGGCAGCGGTCAGGTGGTTCCCGCTAACAGCGGAACGACCGAGATTCTGCTCGTGGACGGTGGATGTCTTTACTCCGGCTGGGAGAATGGCAAGGTGTTTGGAAAGCTGATTCTTCAGGGCGGCCCCGGGCGGGTTTACAGCCAAAATGGCGTCTATTCCTTCTCCTTCTCCTCGCTTGAGACTCGTCCCGGTTCCGGCGTCTCCTCGGTTCTCGTCAACGACGGGAAAGTGACGATTGTTGACAGGAATTCCGTCGAGATGATTGGCGGCACAGATACACTCGACAATCCCGGTTCGCAGATTCCGGTCTGTCCGCAATTTCTTCTTCCTGGCGGCAATCAGTCGGTCATGGGGGTTCGCTATGGTCACTCGCTTTGCACGATTGACGCAAACGGCGTCATTCGCAAGATTCCGCAGGAAACCATGCTCGACTCGTTCGAGAACGCGACCGCGCTCGACAACGTCTGCATCACCAACGCCACGGCCCTCGCGTCAGACGCCACTGTGAACGCCGTCCTCTTCTCGGGTGCGAGCTGCGATCTCGGCGGACATACGGTGACCGTGAAAAGCGGCCAGTTCCGCGAGGGATCGGGCGGATTGTTCGGCAAGACCGTTTCGAACGGCTGGGCGCGGCTTTGCAGGCCGAATGTCTTGGCGGATGGAACGAACAACACCGATGTGCGCATGCAGGTCGACTTTGAAACAGAGGGCGTCAGCGATGTCCTTACACCGATGCTGGTCCATGAGGACCAGGGAGGTGGCTGGGCGGTCAAGTCCAAGTATGCTGGCTTCACGGGCATCTTTTCGACGCCGATGGGCAAGCCCTATTACCTGCAGTCGTCTTTCGAGGCGCCGAAAGCCGTCCTTGAGTTGCGCAACAGCAATCTGAGTTCGCAGAACTCGGCGCGCAAGGCAAACTTTGGAGGTCTGGCCGGCGACGGCGAGATCAACTTTATCTGGAACGGAGCGAACAAGTGGAACTGCAACGTGTGGCTCGGCGAAATGTCGGACGACGACGTGGCGCTCGTCACGAACGGGACGGTGAATTGCTCTGTGATGGTTGGCAACAAGGGCGTATTCGCGCCCGGGCTCGTCGGCTACGACGGCGGCCGTCGTGGTTCCATTCGTATGCCCTACATGGAACATGCGTTCAACGTCATGATGCTTCGCGCGTTCCTGATGCAGGAGGGCGGAACGTTTATGACGTCCATCAATTCCGACGGCACCTGCGGTTGCCTTGATGCATCGGGAACCAAGGTCGAGGGGAAATACCTCTCCGTCTCGCTTGCAGGCGCGCTTTCCGTCACGACTGGCGGCAAGGTCGCGTTTGGCGCTCCGTATCCGATCATCAAGTACCACGAAGGGATGCGCACCGGAAAGTTCGCGAGCGTCACGCAGGGCTTCCGTGTGCAATATGACGTCCAGCAGGAGGATGGCTCCTACGCCGTTGTCGTCTCGCGGAAGAACGTAGGCACGCGAATCTCGCTCCGCTAAACCAATGTGCATGAGAGGACTTGAAGCCATGAAAAACGCTCGTCTCTTTTTTGCCTCTATCGCGCCGTTTGTCTTCGCAATGCCAGCTGCGCTTGCGGCCACGGACGTCACAAGTTCTCTCGAATACATTTTCACGCCTCTTGGCGAGCGCTATACAGGGACAGGCGACTCTGCGCTTCATGCGCGCGGCGTCCATTGCCTGCGGTATCTTGATGGACGCATCTTCGTCGGCGGCG
>CALZAJ010000253.1 GCA_945613785.1 uncultured Verrucomicrobiota bacterium
TTTTGATATAATACACCCTCAATGAACGCAGAAAACAAAGTGGGTGTGCGCATCAGCGCGTACCGAGAGAAATTGGGCATGAGCATCGCCGACCTTGCCGAGAGGAGTTCGGTGAGCGAAATCGCGATTGCCGCGCTCGAGTCTGGCGAGACGCTTCCTGCCATCGGCCCCCTGACGCGCATTGCGCGGGCGCTTGGCCAGCGCCTCGGCACGTTCATGGACGATCAGTTCAAGCCTGATCCGATTGTCGTCCGTGCGGGCGAGAAGTCCTTGTCCCTGGCGGCCGGCAAGCCCGACCGCCATATGGATCCGATTCGCGTCGTCCTGCCGGCCAATGCGTCGCACGATCCCGTCTCATTCGAGGGCGAGGCGTTCGTCGTCTGCTTCGACGGTGAGGTCGAGCTGATCTATGGCGGTGAGCGCACGGTCCTGGAGCCCGGCGACAGCGCCTTCTTCAACAGCATCGTCAAGCATACCTGGCGGGCGATCGGCGGCAAGCCGGCGACCGTCTATGCCGTCATCTATCAACCCGCCTGATTCGTTTGGGCGATTTCAGTTTAGATCCGAAAAGAGGAAACAACATGAGCTGGTTCGAACCGAAAGCCGACAAGCCGAAGATCCCGCCCGCCAAGGCGCTCTGGGCGATTTGCCCCAAGTGCAAGAGCCATATGGCCAAGGAGGTCTGGAAGAACAACAATTCCATCTGCCCGAAGTGCAACTACCACGGGCGTCTCGCGGTCCGCGAGCGCATCGCGCAGGTTGCCGATGCGGGTACGTTCGCCGAGGTCTTCCGCGAGGTGAGCTATTCCGACCACCTCAAGTTCCATGACGCGACCGGCGACTACAAGTCCAAGGTTGAGGCGACGATCGCCAAGAGCGGCGAGAACGAATCCGTCGTCGTGGGCACCTGCGAGATCGAGGGCCACAAGGCGATGCTGGGCGTCATGGACTTCGCGTTCATGGGCGGCTCCCTCGGCACCGGCACCGGCGAACGCATCGCCCGTGCGTGCGAGCAGGCGATTGCCGAGAAGCGTCCGCTGATCCTCTTCTGCGCCTCTGGCGGCGCGCGCATGCACGAGGGCATTCTCTCGCTCATGCAGATGACCAAGACGTCCGCGGCGATCGGCCGTCTGAAGGACGCGGGCCTTCCCTACATCAGTGTCTGCACCGATCCGACGACGGGCGGCGTCAGCGCGTCCTTCGCGATGCTGGGCGACATCAACGTCACCGAGCCCAAGGCGCTCATCGGCTTCGCCGGCCGCCGCGTGATCGAGAACACGATCCACCAGAAGCTCCCGGCCGACTTCCAGACGTCCGAGTACCTCGAGAAGCATGGCTTCATCGACAAGATCGTCGAGCGCAAGGACATGAAGTCCTTCCTCGCCAAGATGCTCGGGTACTGGGGGTTCTGAGTCAGGTAATCAGTAATAGGGAATAGTGAATAGGTTTGAGGTATTTGACTATGGCTACTCAGAAAGTTACCAAGAAGGCTCCCGCGAAGAAGGTCGCGGCCGCGACGGCGTGGGACAAGGTGAAGATCGCGCGCGACGCGAAGCGTCCCCACATCTGGGACTTCATCAACAACGTCTGCTCCGACTTCGAAGAGCTCCACGGCGACCGCCTCGTCAACGATGACAGCGCGATGGTCGCGGGCTTTGGCACCATCGGCTCGGAGAAGGTCCTCGTCCTCGGTCACCACAAGGGTGCGACGGTCGAGGAGAACATGGCCGCCAACTTCGGCATGGTGAATCCCGACGGCTACCGCAAGGCGATGCGCCTGGCGAAGCTGGCCGAGCGTTTCCACAACCCGATCGTGACGTTCGTCGACACCCCCGGCGCCTATCCGGGCAAGGAAGCCGAGGAGCGCGGTCAGGCCGAGGCCATCGCGAAGTCGCTCGAGTTCTTCTCGGGCCTCAAGACGCCGATCGTCGTCGTCATCACCGGCGAAGGCGGTTCGGGCGGTGCGCTCGCGATCGCCGTCGGCGACAAGATCCTCATGATGGAGAACGCGGTCTATTCCGTCATCTCCCCTGAAGGCTGCGCGGGCATCCTGTGGCGCGACGGCACGAAGGCCCCCGAGGCTGCCGAGGCGCTCAAGATCACGGCCCCCGACCTCCTGAAGCTCGGCGCGATCGACGAGGTCGTTCCGGAGCCCGCGGGCGGTGCGCACAAGAACCAGAAGACGGCTTGCGCGAACGTCAAGAAGGCGGTTCTCGCGGCGATCAAGGAGCTCAAGAAACTTACGCCCGAAGAGCTCGTCGAGGCGCGCTACGCGAAGATTCGTTCCTACGGTAATTTCTACTGATTGCAAAGGACGGGGGAGCCCAGGCTCCCCCGAACCCCTACACAAGGTATCGAAGGTCCTAAAATGGCAGAAGAAAACAAGTCGTCCCTTGAACCGCTGACCGCACTCTGCAAGCGCCGCGGCTTCATTTACCACTCTTCCGAGATTTACGGCGGCATGCCGGGCTTCTGGGACTACGGTCCGCTCGGCGCCGAGCTCAAGCAGAACGTCAAGCAGGCCTGGTGGCAGTTCACCGTGCGCGGCCGCAGCGAC
>CALZAJ010000254.1 GCA_945613785.1 uncultured Verrucomicrobiota bacterium
GGTCACAATATGACAGTCAATATCGTGAACCACGCGAGAGCCGGCGTCCCAACCAGGCACGGATGCCGAAGCAATAGACCCTGTATGGCAGGTCGTTCCTCTTGTAGAAAATACGTCTACCCGACGCCAGTCCAGCTTCTTGAGGTCGGTGCAGGCGTAAAGATCAAAGACATCCCCAACGGGGTTGAGCGAGGAATCCCATTCAGCGACATAGGTAATCACATGGTTGACGACCTTGAGGCTCGTAAAACGGGCTTCCGGTCCCGTCGAGGAACGCGCTGATGCACGAAACGGTACAGAAGACCGAGAAGCATCAGTCTCAACATAGCTGTCATCTACAATCTCCCAACGCGAGACGAGGTAGGAAAGACGCCAGTAGTCCTCCGCACGCTCAGATTCGGAAAGTCCGAAAAGGTCCCACAGCCATGTCGTCGGCCTGTCCCCAACCGGCGCCACCTCACGCTCGAGCATACCATCCTCAGTGCGGACCTCAAGCCACCCGTCGACGTCGCGTATCTGCAGGTAGTGGACGCCGAGTCCCAGCTCACGCACGCATTCGCCGCGGATACGACCGAAGTCATTAGTCAACGTCTCATGCCGTGAGCACGGTATGACGCCGTCGCGACGCGCCAGGCGAGCGACATGAGATGCGGCCATATCATCCAAAGACGCCGTATTCACCTCAGCGAAGAGCGAGGCGGCGGCGAAAAGATAAGCAAGGAGGATGAATGCACAGCGCATGTGTAAAGTATACCATCTTTAGGCGGGTCATTCTGGCAACAGGCGAATACGAAGCGACAAGCGTTCCGCGAGCAGACAGCCCGCACCAAGTCATGATCCACTTTCGGCCAAACAGAACAAGGCCATTGTAAAGTTTATATAAACATTACAATGGCCTTTGCTCACCGCAAGGACTCGTAGGCGTCCTTCTTCGACACTGACGAATCCCAACCGCCGACGAGCGGTGAATCCTCGACCAAGCCCTCGCGCATATGCAGATAGTCGAGAGATTCCTCCTCATAGGCGCGGAACTGCCAGATGCAGGAATTCATCTGCGCACTGTTGAAGACACCTACATCCACAAGCAGATTGAAGTCAGCCAATGTCAGGCCCGTCACCTTCGTGAAGAGTTCCGTCTCAAGGTTTTCAATGACATCCTTGAGCGCCTTCTCGCGATAGTCGCTCAAATACATGAAGATGGGAATGCGCGTCACGAACTTGCGGAGCTTCTTTTCAATCTCGGACCGTCTCTTGCGCTGCTCCTTTTCAGCCTCCGTAAGCTCCTTCTTCGCCTTCTTGTCTCCCGCCTTCGCCTTCTTCTTCAGCTTATCAATCTTCTCCGACTGATTGACGAACGAGGCAAGCTCCGAGCGCGGATTGGCGAAGCCCTGAATCTTCGTGACCGCACTCATCGCACGCTCGTTATCGAGAATCTTGCCGATGATGTCCGGCGTGATATTCAGGAGATTCGCGCTATTCCAACGCCGCGCCATTGCAGGCCCTGACATTCCCGAATACGCGAGGTCGAGGATCTCTCCCGCCTCGACATCGACCATGCGACTTCCGTCATAGCAGATGACAGGCAGGAAGTTGATGAACTTCTTGACGTTCTCCGCGGGCACGCTGTTCTTGTCAGAAAGGTTTGCGCTATAGTCGGCGATCTGCTTGAGCGCCCGATTGAGCGCAAAGTCAAAGACATAGCAGTTCTCCTTCAGAATCGTCACCTCATTCGGGCTCTTCCCGTCAACATTCTTCATCGTCCACGGACTCTGCACGCGGAAGGCAGCCTGGAAATATGTCTCAGGACTCGAGAGAGTGCGGAGCATGAAAATGGCGCTCCAGGCCGGCACCGTTACACCCGTCGTCAATTTCCCGCAGGTCAACGTAATGCTGAAGGTCTTTAGTGGGTTGTGAACCACCTCATCCACGGACTCCAAGGCGCCCTTGCCGACGCCCGTATAACCGCCAAACGCCGCATTGATCTCTCTGTTATCAGAACGGAAGAAGTTACTGTGATAACCGTCTTTCAACAAGTCGAGCATCGCCTCGCACGATGCTACGTTCGGCAGATACCAGACCACGTGGCGCAAAGCCCGCTTCATCTCCACGTCATAATACGGCAACACCGGTTTCGGCCCGTCGGAGACAAAGAATTCGCCGCGCATGAAGTCAAGCCACTTCGAGACCTCGTTTTCATGCACGAACTTCGCCCGCCCGCCATCTTTGCGTTCGGCGCGGAAGAACTCGTTCAGGTCGAAACCGACGTCCTCACGCTCGGCGACTCGAGCGATGCGGTCGGGCATCTTGTAGACGAGCATGTTCATCTTCGGCAGCGACGCATAAGGATTGTCTGCTCCCAACTTCGTCCGCGCCCATTCCGCCTTCGCCTCCTGCTCGTCGGAGTAGGTCCAGTTGAAGATCTGGTCCTCCGCGAACTCACCGTTCTGAATCGCACGGAACGGAGTGCCCGACAGCATCAGATAATTCCGCGCCCTCAGCGGCGATTTCTCCACAGTGAATGCTGCAGCATCCTCGCCAC
>CALZAJ010000255.1 GCA_945613785.1 uncultured Verrucomicrobiota bacterium
TGAAGACGTCGACCGAAAAAGGGGAGAACCGGACAGCCATCTAAAAACACCATGCAGAGGGATTTCAACTTGTGAATTTCCGATTGCTTTTCGCGTCAGCAGTGTGATACAATCCTCATTTCTTAAAGGTGTAGCTTTTCGCGGGTGCGAGAGGTGTTGCCGCAGGGCTGGATTTTCGGTCATGAAAAACGGGTAAAGGCCAATGAAAAGGAATACGAACATTTATTGCGCAGCTTGCTTGGCGCTGGCCTTGATCGGCGAATGCGCGGGAACGGTTAACAACGCTTCAACGGGGACCGATCGCATCGGACTGGAGACGCTTGACCTCTCGACGATGACGAGCGGATGGAATCCGCCGAAGGTGAATGTCGCCAACGGCGGAACGCCGTTTCGGATCGGCGGCGAGACGTTCAGCCGAGGCGTCGGCACGCACGCGGCGAGTTTTTATGAGATCGAGGTGAAGGGTGAGGCCGTTCGCTTCACGGCGACAATCGGTGCGGATGCAGGCATGGAGATCGCGCGGCACGGTTCGGTCCGGTTCTCGGTCTTTGCCGACGGCAGGCGCGTCTTTCGCTCGCCCGTCCATCGTTTCGGCAACGCGGCGGAACGTATCGACGTGCCCTTGCGGGGCGCCAAGCGCGTCATCCTTTGGGTGGACGACGCCGGTGACGGGCTCCGCAATGACATCGCCGACTGGTGCGAGGCGGACTTCGAGGTGATGCCGGGAACGACGCTTCGGCCGGTCCAGTACGAAACCGTTCCGGAGCAGTTCGGCATTCTTTCGCCGAAGATCGGCGACGAGCCTCATCTCAATGCGCCTTATGTCTTCGGCGTGCGGCCGACGCATCCGCTGCTCTTCACCTTGCCTTGCTCGGGGGCTCGTCCGATGACGTTCACGGCAAAGGGTCTGCCGGCGGGAGTTGCGCTCGATGCGAAGTCAGGCATTCTCACGGGTGCGATCGCCGGTCGCGGCGAATATCCGGTCACGGTCACGGCGACGAACGGGAAGGGGTCCGATACGCGCGTCTACCGACTGGTCGTCGGCGATCGCATCGCCCTTACGCCGCCGATGGGGTGGAACTCGTGGAACTGCTTCGCAAGCGCCGTCTCAGCGGATGACATCCGTGCCGCGGCAGACGCCTTCGTGCGCGAGCGTCTCATCGACTTCGGCTGGAGCTATGTGAACATCGACGACTTCTGGTGCAACTACCAGCGTGATGACGCCCATCCCGACATTCAGGGGCCGATGCGGAGGCGTGACGGCACGGTCGTCACGAACGCACGCTTCCCCGACATGAAGGGGCTTGCCGACTACGTGCACGCGAAGGGACTCAAGATCGGGATTTACTCCTCGCCGGGTCCGCTCACCTGCGGCGGTTGCACGGGCAGTTGGGGATATGAGGCGATTGACGCGGCGACGTGGGCGGCTTGGGGTTTTGACTACGTGAAGTACGACTGGTGCAGCTACACTGACGTGGCTGTCGCCAAGGACGATCCGACGCTCTATTATCAGGCGCCCTATCTCAAGCTGGGACGTGAGCTCGCGCGACAGGACCGTGACATCGTCTATTCGATCTGCCAGTACGGCATGGACTGGGTCTCGCGTTGGGGCGACAAGGTCGGAGGACAGTGCTGGCGCACAACGCATGACATCGAGGATACGTGGGAGTCGATGCGTTTCATTGCAGCAGCCCAGCGGGGGCTCGAGCGCTTTGCCGGTCCCGGCGGGTGGAACGATCCCGACATGCTGATTGTCGGCTGGGTCGGCTGGGGCCCGAAGCTGCATCCGACGCGCCTGACGCCAAACGAGCAGTACACGCACATGACGCTCTGGTCGCTCTTCGCCGCGCCGCTCCTGATCGGCTGCGATCTGACGAAGCTCGACGACTTCACGCGGGCGATCCTGACGAATCCCGAGGTGCTGGCCGTCAACCAGGATCCGCTCGGGAAGGCTGCGGCGCGCGTCGGCGGGGACGATCCGGGCTTCTACGAGGACATCTGGGCGCGTCCGCTCGAGGACGGATCCATCGCCGTCGGCATCGTGAACCTCTCGTACGAGACGCGCAGGATCGCCGTCGATCTGAGGGGACTCGGACTTGTCGGCGAGTGGAAGGTGCGCGACCTTTGGCGTCGGATTGACGAGAAGCCGGTGCGCGACGTCTACACCGTGACGCTGCCCGCGCACGCGCCGCACTTCATCCGCCTGACGGCCGGTGCCGACGGTAGACTTGCCCCTGGCGTCACGGACGTGCGTGATGCCGCGTGGAATGTGCATTTTGGACCGGACCGTGACACGAAGGCGACTGTCGAAAAGGGTTGCCCAACCTGTCCGATGGGCAAATAGAAAGGCGAAGGAGAAGTTCTACGCCGCTCCGCGAGCTTTCGCGCGCACGCGCGCGACGGCTGTTCTGCCCGGCCTCGTCAGGAGCGGCCGGCCGCCTTTAGTAGCTGGCGATCGAGCGCGAGGGCAACGGCTTCCGTCCGGTTGGCGACGCCGAGCTTCTCGAAGATGACGGTGAAGTGCT
>CALZAJ010000256.1 GCA_945613785.1 uncultured Verrucomicrobiota bacterium
CAGTTCGATCTCTTCCGCTCCGCGATGATCGAACTCTCGAACCATGATGCCTTTACCGGACGATTCCAGGCGGTCGGCGAACGCTCGACGCTGGAGGTCTGCCAGATCGCCCTGAAGAAGCTGGATGCCGAAGGGAAGATCGGCAGCATGATTCCGTTTGATCTCTGGTTTGACGGCATTGAGGCGAGCATTAAGCCGAACATCAAGAATCAAGTTCACATCGCGGCGAACCAGCTTCACAATCTCGACGATGAGAAGAAGAAGCTGGCGATCCGCGTTCTTAAGGTGCTTTTGATCGTCAAGTACGTGCGTGGCGACTATGTGGCCTCGCCTCGCAACATCTGCTCGCTCCTCATTGAAGACCTCTCCGTCAATTTTGCCCAGCTGCTGGCGGACGTGAAAACCGTGCTGTCAACGCTCGAGAGCGAATCCTACGTCCAGCGCGTCGGCGAGAACTACGAGTACCTGACCGACAGCGAAAAGGATCTCGACACCGAGATCAAGCGCGTCATCGTTGACCAGAACGAAGTGACGGCGATGTTGAAGGACATCCTCTTCGCGAGTGTGATTCGTGGGCGCAAGATCACCGCATCGAACGGACAGGCCTATGCCTTTACGCAGATGCTCGATGGCGCAACCGTCGGTCGTCCCGACGGCGATCTTTCCATCAACTTCATCACGCCCGTCAATCCGGATGCGGGCGACCTCTCGGGGATCATGCAGCAGAGCTTTGCCAAGGACGAACTGACCGTTGTTCTCAAGCCCGATCCGGCCATCCTTGCGGACATCCAGAACTACCTGAAGACGACGAAGTATCTCGCTCAGAATCCGCCGATGAGCCAGCCCGATTTGGCGCTTCGCAATCTGCTCGAATCACGCCAGACGCACAAGGGCGCAATCCAGCGGCGCGTCGAGGTGGCGATCCGGGACAAGATCTCGAGCGCGACGATTCTCGTGCGCGGCACGGAGGTGACGGTTCGCGCGACCGATCCGGCGTCCCGCATCACGGAGGGCTTCTCCGACCTCGCATCGAAGGTCTATGCGCACTTCCGCATGGTCGAGGGATTGGCGGGTCTTTCGGAATCCGACGTGACGCGCTTCCTGCGCGTGGATCCGCAGCTCCCCGGCATCGACCTGGAGACCGAGGCCGAGCGCGAGATTCTCTCGTCCATCAACCTCAATGCCTCCATTGGTGTCACGAACACGATGAAGGTCATTCTCGACAAGTATGAGAAGAAGCCCTATGGTTGGCCTCTGGTGGTACTCGAATGCCTGGTCGCCAAGCTGATCGCCAAGGGCAAACTCGAGGCGAGTCAGGGCGGCGAGTCCGTCGATCCGTCGCAGATCGCGGCGGCTCTTCGGAACACGCGGGCTCATGAGTCGCTCGTCCTGCGGCCGCAGTCGACGATCACGCCGCAGCAGATCCGCAAGCTGAAAGACTTCGCCCGCGACTTCTTCTCGGCTCCGATTCCGGACACAGAGGCGAAGCTCGTCGCCATGAGCGTTCACGGCAAGCTGAACGCCGAGCTTCAGAAGTGGCAGGGTGTGCTGGCGCTCTCGGGCGAGATGCCGTTCGTGGTCGCGCTCAATCCCGTTGTGTCGAAGGTGCGCGAGATTGTCGCGAAGCCCGCGATGGCCCTCTATGCGGACGAGATCGTCGCCCAGTATGAGACGCTCCTCGACCTCAAGGAGAGTGAGATCGACCGTGTTCTCCATATTGCCACAGGCACTCAGAAGACAACGTTCATCGAAGCTCGTAAGTTCGCGCACGAGAAGGAGGCGAATTTCCGCAAGATGCAGGAGTGGGGAGGACCGTGGCAGACTGCCGCGACGAAGTTCCAGAACCTTCTTGCTCTCGTCGATTCCGTTGAGATTCACAAGAATGCGGGCATGGTCCAGGTCACGTCGCTCTTCCGCGAACTGAAGACCGATCTCAATAACGCGCTCGAACACGCCCGTGCTGAGGCCGCGACGAAGATCGATGCCAAGGTTACAGACATCAAGAATCTGCCCGAGTATCCCGAAGCGACGGATGCGGTCAAGACCGAAGTCGAGACGACGACGTCGGGGGTCAAGAGTTGCATTGCCGATGAACAGCTTATTTCCGCCATCGAAAGTGCGGCGGAGAACTATGCGACACGCACTTATATCGAGCTGATGAACAAGGTTCTCGCTTCGGCGCAGCCGCCGGAACCGCAACCCGAACCGGGGAATCCGACGCCGACACCTGCGCCGACGCAGACGGTGGTCGCCTACGCCACGGTTGTGCGCGGCTATGACAAGACGATGATCTCGTCCGAAGCGGAAATCGACGCCTATCTCGCCTTCCTGCGTGAGAAATTGAAGACGGTCGTCGCCGGAGGCAAGCGCATTGCCATCACGAATGACTAATCGGGGATTTGACAATGGATACCGGAAAGCTTGAGACCTTTGCCGTCGAGGCGCGTCAGGAATTGATGCGGAGCGTCTCGGAGAAAATTGACTACGCGATGCAGGAAGGCAATGCGCT
>CALZAJ010000257.1 GCA_945613785.1 uncultured Verrucomicrobiota bacterium
CCGTTCTCGGATGAGCACTTGATGGACATGATCGCCCTTGCGAAGAAGGGCCTCAAGCAGATCTTCAAGATCACGAAGTCCGGCAAGTAAGGAGAGCTCCCGATGACCTCGACCGTGTATATTGCGAAGAACGTCTATGGCGGAGACGGGATGGGGCGTCTGGGCGACGGACGCGTCGTGTTCGTCCCCGGTGCCTTTGCCGGCGAGAACGTCAAGGCGGAGATCATCGAAGAGAAGCGGAATTTCGTGAAGGCCCGGCTCGTTGAGGTCGTCGAGCCCAGTCCTGAGCGCATTGGCAGGGACGGGAAAGGCGACGGATCCGCACCTGTCGTTCCGGGCATGGTCTATTCGGACTTGAGCTACAGGGGTGAGTGTGAGGCAAAGCGTCGGCAGCTCGAGGAGTTCTTTGATCGTGCCCGGATTGTTCATCCTGAAATCGGGCAATCGACGAATCGGACTTTCTTCAATTATCGCAACAAGGCGGTCTATCACTTCGCCAAACAGAAGGGCAAGTGGGTGTTGGGCTATCGCACGGAGCCGAGCCATGAGATCGTTGACGTGACGGTCGATCCGCTGGCCTGTCCTGAGATCAACGCCAAGCTCCCCGAGATCCGTCGCCAGGTTCTGGCGCTGCTGACCCAGGGGGCGGAGGTCGTTCGCAAGTCGGTCGAGAAGGAGGGCAACGTGACGGTCCGCTGGACGTCTCGTTCGGGCGTCCAGTGGTGGATCGGGCGTGCGAAGCAGCCTGTCGTGATGAAGGAGCTGACCTGCGGCAAGGTGTTTGAAGTCCCTTCGGATGGCTTTTATCAGGTCAATCCCGAGGTCGGCGAGGAACTGGTGAAGGCGGTCGTCTCGGAGTTCAGGAAGGCGCCGACGGAGGAGCTGCTCGACCTCTACTGCGGCGTCGGCGTGTTCGGTCTCTGCTGTGCGCCGGCGAAGCTGACGGGCATCGAGTCGGGTCGTCAGGCGATTGAGTTTGCGAAGAAGAACGCATCCTCTCAGAACTATGCGGGCGCGCGCTTCTATGCCGAGGAGGTCGGTCGCAACCTGAAGCGCATCCGCGTGACGGACCGGACGACGGTCATCGTCGATCCGCCGCGGGCCGGCATGGAGCCGAACGTCCCGAGATGGCTGGCCGAGTCGAAGGCGCCGCGAATCTTCTACGTGAGCTGCGATCCCGCGACGCTGATGCGCGATCTCAGGACCCTGACACGCAACTACGAGGTCGAGTCCGTCCGTTGGTTCAACATGTTCCCGCGCACGGCCCGCTTTGAGACGCTCGTGGTGCTGAAGCATCGGTAATCGATCCCGCTCAATTTCGGTGCGGTCCGTGACATCCGTGGTTGGGAGAATCCGACGGCAAGGTGAGGAGTCGTCAAATTTGATATAATCTCCCGCAATGAAGTTTTTGATCCATACCTACGGCTGTCAGATGAACGTCCGCGATTCCGAGGCGGTCGAGGCGCTCATGATTGCTGCGGGGCACGAGAAGGTCGCGACGGAGGACGAGGCCGAGGTCGTGATCATCAACAGTTGCACGGTGCGCCAGAAGGCCGAGGAGAAGGCCGTCGGCAAGGCGGGCAACATGATTGCTGCGAAGAAGATCACCGGTATGATGGGGTGTGCGGTCAAGCGTATGGGCGCGGATATCTTCAAGCGTCTGCCGAAGCTCGATTTCGCGGTGGGGCCGCGTCGGTTCGGTCTCATTCCCCATCTCATCGGCCAGATTGCGAAGACCGGGAAGAAGGGCCTTCTGGAGGTTGGCGACGATGAGGTGCCGACCGGCATGGACGCGCATCCCGACACGCAGCGGGCTGGGACGACGGGGACCTTCCAGAGCTATGTGACGATTCTGATTGGCTGTGACAACCGCTGCAGTTATTGCATCGTGCCCGATGTGCGTGGACATGAGTATTCCCGTCCGGCGCGCGAGGTCATTGCGGAGATTCGGGCATTGGCCGAACGCGGCGTCAAGGAGGTCTGTCTGTTGGGCCAGAGCGTGTTGCGGTACGGCGTCCGTAACAAGGCCTGGGACGAGCAGGACGCGCCGAGTCCGGGCGGTTACACGGAGGCGTTTCCGCGTTTGCTGGAGGCTGTCGCGTCCATCCCGGGCATCGAGCGCATCCGTTTTACGAGTGCGCATCCGAAGGGCTGTACGGACGAGCTGATTCGCGTCTATCGGACGTTCCCGCAGGTCTGTCGTCACCTGCATCTGCCGGTCCAGTCGGGGTCTGACCGCGTTCTGGCCGAGATGGGCCGCCACTATACGCGTGCCGATTATCTGGCGGCGACGAAGAAGCTCCGTGACTTCGATCCCGAGTTCGCCCTTACGACGGATGTGATTGTCGGCTATCCGGGCGAGACCGAAGCCGATTTCGAGGAGACCCGCACGCTGATGGAAGAGGCGGGCTTCGACAATGCTTTCGTCTTCAAATACTCGCCGCGCCCGGGTACGCGCAGTGCGGCGTTGCCGGACGATGTGCCGACGGCCGAGAAGGAGCGCCGTGAC
>CALZAJ010000258.1 GCA_945613785.1 uncultured Verrucomicrobiota bacterium
CGCAGTGCGCGCAGAAGGGCGATGCGGTCCGTGCCGCGCGCTACCGCGAGGCGGCGCTGAAGATCGCGAAGTCCCTCTCGTCCGAAGCCTATTTTGCGAAACCCGGCGAAATCGGCGGTTTCGTACTCAAGCATGCTGTCGGATCCAAGCCGGACAAGGCCGAGGTCGACGTCCCGCTCAATTACGCCGACTACTACTACCTCGAGCTCCTGATGATGTTGAAGCGATAGGGACCCGCCGATTCGGGGGAGAACGGGCACGGCGATTTCAGATAGGCAGTAACGACTCCGTGCATTGTTGAGAGTTGGGCTCGCTTGACATTCTCGGCGTTTTTTGAGATACTATCCTTGTCTCGCTGTTTGACGAGGCGAAAGGATGTCTCATGATTACCGTCAGGGAATGCAAGTACGAAGACCGCAAGCGCTACAACGAGCTTGAGGGCGAATACCATTATATGGGTGAGTCGCATGGAGCGGGCGACACCGTGCGGCTGATCTTCGAGGAGGACGGCGAGTGGGTCGGTCTCATGACGTGGGCGGCCGCGTGCTATGCGCTCAAGCCGCGCGACGAGCGCATCGGCTGGAACCATGCGATGCGCAGGCTCAGGCTGAAGCTCATCGTGAACAACCGCAGGTTCTGCATCGTCGCCCCGAAAGGCGCGCGTCCAAACCTCGCCTCGCAGCTTCTCGGCCTGGCGATCCGCGAGCTTCCCGCGATCTGGAAGGCGAAGTGGGGCTATGTCCCGCTTCTCGCCGAGACGTTTTGTGACATCGAGCGCGTCGCGGGCACCTGCTATCGTGCGGCGGGCTGGGAAGAGGTCGGCAAGACGAAGGGCTTCACGCGTTCGCGGCACACGAGGGACTTCTACATTCCGAACGGCCGGCCGAAGGTCCTCTACATGAAGCCGTTGCGCAAGGACGCCTGGGATCTCATCGTCTCGAACGACCTCCCGCGCGAATGCGAATGCGCGGCGCACTCGAACGCTGACGCGGTCCTGCCGTTCTCCGGGAACCAGGTCGAGAGCCTTGCCTGGGAGCTCTGCCGCGTGAAGGATCCCCGCGGCAGGAACCGGTCCGTCGGAATCGGCCCGATCCTAACGCTTTACACGATGGGTGTCGCGGCGGGAGCGAAGGACCTGAAGGCTGTCCATGACTTCGCGAGGCGCCTGAAGAACTGGCAGCTGAAGGAACTGGGCTGTCCCAGGAGGAAGGACATGTTCGGCGATCCGGTCGAAGGAGAGTATGTCTGTCCGAGCTATAATGCGTTCTATCACCTGCTGACGCACAAGGACAAGGCCGGCAGGCACGACTTCGACGTCGCGGATTACGCGGCGCACCTCTCGAAGTGGATGACGGCGCAGGCGGGCAGGCTGCCCCGGCACCTGGCGGTCGACGGCAAGTTCGTCAAGGAGGCGACCGGGCTCGTGTCGGTTGTCGACGTCGAAAGCGGAGACGTGCTTGCGGTCTCTCCGGCGTCGAAGAAGGAGGGCCTCAAGGGCAGGTGCGAGCTTCCGATCGTCCAGAAGACGCTTGCCTCCATGGACCTTTCCGACGCGGTCGTGAGCGCGGACGCCCTGAGCTGTCAGCACGTCACGGCGCAGACCGTCCTCGAACAGGGCGGCGACTACGTGCTTCAGGTCAAGTCGAACCAGCCCAGGCTTGCGGAGCAGTGCGAGACGCTGTGCCGCATCAGGCCCGTCGGCGACGCATTAAAAAAAAAGAACTGAACCGGGGGCGGTGGGAGGTTCGCGAGACGAAGGTCTTCCGGGTCGAGGACGGCGTCGAGCTTGGGTTTCCGGGTGCCCGCACGGTGATCCGCACGTTCAGGCGCACGTGGCAGACGCGCAAGACGAAGGCGCGGAACAAGGACGGCGTCCCCGTCAGGAAGCTCGTCGGCGAACCGACGAAGGAGATCGTCTACCATGTTTCCTCTCTTGACGCGGACTCGCGCACGGCGGAGAAGTTCGCGGAGATCGTGCGCACGCACTGGTATGTCGAGGTCTATCACGGAAAGCGAGACAACGGATATCATGAAGACGTCCTCACGCGTCGATGCGACGAGAGCCTGATGTCGGCGGCGATGGTCGCCCGGTCGTTCGGGATGTGGATCTGCGCCAGGCGGACGGAGAAGACGACGGAGCAGGTGAAGCGTGACCTTTGGGAGCATCCGTCGAAGCTCGTGCGCATCATGTTGAAAGGAGGCCTGTTGTGACGTAGCGGCATCGGATTCGTGCGGTCGGCGGCTTCGGCATGCATCCGAGGCCCTGGCTTGCCTTGTCAGCGGGGTGTCCCGACGGGTCTCCGCAACATGGCGAGCGGGCTTTGGGTGCGCTGACGGGACGGGAGTGAGGTCAGGGCATCCTCTTTCGGACTCGCGGGCTGACAGGGCGAGAATTCTTCAGCGTAATATTCGGCTGAACATGGACAGAAGTAGAAGGGGATTTGAAAACACCGTGCCTTCAAGTATTCCTGGTTGACAAGTCTATCGGATGTGTGTTATA